>CBINIO010000143.1:0-9048 GCA_966250725.1 uncultured Chitinophaga sp. | reverse complement strand
GAAAGCCTGCTGTTCCTCAACCGCAGCGAGCGGGAGCGCCTGCATTCCGTGCGGGACGGGGCGGTGTATAAACTGTTCGCGCCCGGGGGAATGCCTGTGCTGGTACGCATCCGTGAGGACGCGGGCAAACCGGCGCTGGTGGCGGAAGTATTGTATGGGGAAACGGATGCGGAAGGCGGGGAGCATATCCGTAACTTCGTCACCAAATGGCTGCATCTCGACGGCGACATGCGGCCGTTTTACGATTTTGCGTCGAAGGATGCGCTGCTGGGCCCGCTGGTAAAGGACTTTCGCGGTCTTCGCCTGGTGGGCATCCCCGATCTGTTCGAGGCCATCACGTGGACGATCACCGGGCAGCAGATCAATCTCGCTTTCGCCTACACGCTGAAACAAAGGCTGGTGCAGGCTTTCGGGTATGTGCTGGAAGAAGGCGGACATACGTACCATCTTTACCCGCATCCTGCCGTAGTAGCGGCCGTGCAGCCGGAAACGCTTACCGCCATGCAGTTTTCCCGCAGCAAGGCGGAAGCGCTCATACGCGTGGCGAAACTGATGGCGGAAGGGGAGCTGAGCGGCGCAAAGCTCGCCGCGCAAAGTTTTGAGGAAGCGAGGGATACGCTCACGGCCATCAAAGGCATCGGGCCTTGGAGCGCGAACTATGTGCTGATGAAATTCGCGCAGCACCCGCAGGCGCTGCCGCTGGAAGACGCCGGGCTGCACAACGCGCTCAGGGCCCGGCTGAACCTTCCCGCCAAACCCACGCTGGCCGAAGTAAAAAAGATCACCCAACACTGGCAACAACACGCTGCATATGCAACCTTCTACTGCTGGCGGGCACTCACCGCTGGATGAGCAACGCATTTATATGGACAGCCCCGTAGGGCGCATCTGCATCCGCGGCAACGCGGACTATATCACCGCCGTGCTTTTCGAGGACGGCCCGCAGGAAGTTGCGGCAACGCCCGAAGCCGCGCCGCTGCTGTTCACCGCCGCGCGGCAGCTGGAAGAATATTTTTCCAAACAGCGCAAGGTCTTCGACCTTCCCCTTCAACAGCCCGGAACGGCTTTCCAGCAGCTCGTCTGGCGCAGCCTTTGCACCATTCCCTTTGGTGAAACCATTACGTATCTCGCGCTCGCAAAAAGAGTGGGCAACGTCAAAAGCATCCGCGCGGTGGGAACGACCAACGGCAAAAACGCGTTATCCATCATCGTGCCCTGCCACCGCGTGATCGGCAGCAATGGCGCGCTTACCGGTTATGCGGGCGGGCTCTGGCGCAAACAATGGCTGCTCGACCATGAAAAAGGCGGCCTGCTCTTCTGAATGACGAACGGCGTTCGTCATGGATCATTATTCTTGATCCGTCCATCTGATATGGTCAAAATTTACAAAACTGCATCTGTTTTTTCTTCTGGATTTGTGTGAATTTTGGGTCGTCAATTCACAACCTCGAAACACGTATTATGAATGCAACATTCCGCGAGGACCTCTTACAGTTGAACGACCTTTTGCAGCACACCGCCGGCTATGCGGGGGATTTTCTCAGCCGTTTGCACGAATTGCCCGTCAGCCGCCAGCTGCCCGCTTTTTCGCCGGCCGCATTGCCTGAAAAGGGAATGGGCGCGGCCGCGGCGATGGAATTGTTCGACAACCGTTTTGGCGACCACCTGGCGGCGAATGCGGGGCCCCGGTATTTCGGGTTTGTGACCGGCGGCGTTACACCGGCGGCGCTGGCGGGCGACTGGCTGGCGGCCGCGGTGGACATGAACGCGGCGGACCGCGGGGACGTGTCTTTCCAGATCGAAACGGAAACCCTCGATCTTCTCCGCCAGCTTTTTTCACTCCCCGAAACTTTTCTCGGCTGCTTTGTAACAGGCGCCACCATGAGCAACTTTACGGGTCTTGCCGCCGCAAGGCAGTGGCTGGGCCTGCAGCAGGGAGTGAACATCGCGGAGCAGGGGGCGGGCGCGCTGAAAGAAACAAAAGTGCTGGCGGCAACGCCGCATTCCAGCATCGGCAAGGCATTGGCGATGCTCGGGCTGGGCCGTAACGCGCTCGTGCTGCTGCCCACGTTGCCCGGCAGGGAAGCGGTGGACATCGCCGCGCTCAAAGCGTGGATAGACGAGCATCCCGGCCAGCCTTTCATCTATTGCGCCAGCGCGGGCACCGTCAATACCGTCGATTTTGACGACATCGCGGCGCTGGCCGATCTCAAAAAAGAACATCCGTTCTGGCTGCACGTGGACGCCGCCTTTGGCGGGTTTGCGGCCGTGAGCCCGCGTTTCAGGCATTTGCTGAACGGCTGGGAGCAAGCGGACAGCATTACCATCGATGCGCATAAATGGCTGAACGTGCCTTACGATTCGGCAATGATATTCACCCGGCATCCGCAGCTGCAGCTTGCGGTATTTCAGAACGCGGGCGCGGCTTATCTCGGCGATCCTTCCGCCAGTTTCAATTTTATCAATTACGCGCCGGAAAACAGCCGCCGCCTGCGCTCGCTGCCGGCATGGTTCTCACTCAAAGCATACGGCGCGGAAGGCTACCGCGAGCTGGTGGAAGAAAACATCCGGCTGGCGCGGGAGCTCGGTGAAAAAATTTCGCGAAGCCGCCGTTTCAAACTGCTGGCCCCGGTGCGCCTGTGCGTGGTTTGTTTTACACTGGAAACCGAAGAACGGAACCGGGGCAGCCATGTGGCGTTGTTCCTGCAAAAGCTCGTCAAGCGCGGGGTGGTGAGCATGACGCCGACCACGTACAAAGGCGTTCCCGCCATACGCGCGGCATTGGTGAACTGGCGCACCACCACGCAGGACATCGATAAGGTCATTACAGAACTGGAAACAGTGGCGGCCGATATTTCGGACCTGTCCGCCATTATTGAAAATAATTGATTTAGAGGTTGATATTAGTAGCGGCGATGGGTCTCTACCCATTGCACGGTTTTCTATTCATTAACGCACGGAAAAGCCGAAGGATTTCACATGAACAAAAAGATCGCAGATTAAACGGAGACCATGAAAAAGCAACATACGAACGCCTACCTGGCGCTGGTGATCGTCAGTATATTCTGGGGCACCACTTATCTTGCCGCGAGGATCGGCGTACAGCACATGCACGGCATGATGCTGGCGGGTTTGCGGCAAACCAGCGCGGGGCTGATACTCACCGCGTTTTTCCTCCTGAAAGGCTACAAGCTGCCACAGATGCCGGTGCTGAGCCGTCTTTTCGTGATCGGCGTGATCATGCTTTGCGGCAGCAACGGGCTTATGACCTGGGCCATGCAATACATTCCCAGCGGGCTGGGCGCCATCATCGCGGCTACCGTGCCCATCTGGGTCACCATCTTCAGCTTTTTTCTCGTGCAGCGCACGCGCATATCCTGGCAGCTGGTGACCGGCATGCTGATCGGTTTGCTCGGCATCGGCGGCATCTTTTACGACAATCTCGCGCACCTGATGGAGCCCGAATACCGTTTCGGCATCCTGCTGATCACGGCCGCCTGCGTGTTCTGGGCTTTGGGATCCGTGCTCACCGCCAAATGGGCGCTCGGGATCAATTATCTTTACGGCGCGGGTTACCAGATGCTGTTCAGCGGCATCGTGATGCTGGTGATCGCCGGGCTGATGGGGCAGCACCTGAACGTGGGCAGCTTTACCGGCGAATTGTGGGGCAGCCTGCTGTACCTCGTGTTCATCGGCTCGCTGCTGAGTTATTCCGCGTACGTGTTCGCGCTCAACAACCTGCCGCCTTCGCTGGTATCGGTGTACGCTTACATCAACCCGATCGTGGCCGTGCTGCTCGGCTGGCTGATACTCAGCGAAAAGCTCAACTGGACGATGGGTGTAAGCTGTCTTGTTACGCTGCTGGGCGTATACATCGTGAATAAAGCATTTAACAAGCAAAAAAGTTATGAACGCAGTTGACAACACGAGGGTGCTCAGCTGGCATCCTGCTTACAGGGAACATTTCGCGGGGCTCAACAAGGTATGGATCGAAAAGTTCTTTACGCTGGAACCTTTTGATATCGACATACTGGAACACCCGGAAGAGAACATCATTGCACAGGGCGGCGATATTATTTTTGTTTCCGTGGGAAAGCGGATAGCCGGCACCGTGGCGTACCGCCCGCTGGAAGAGGGCACCGTGGAAATGACGAAGATGGCGGTGGACGAGGTTTTCCAGGGCCGCAGGCTCGGCTGGCTGCTGGGGAAGGCCATCATGGAACGGGCCGCCGCGGCGGGTTTTAAAAAGATGGTGTTATTCTCGAACCGTGTGCTGGAGCCGGCCATCAACATGTATCACAAACTGGGTTTTGTGGAAACCGTTCTCGACCCGGGGCGCTACAAACGCAGCAATATCAAAATGACGACGGACCTGGAACCGCCGCCGCTGGCCGCGCTCGCCGGACGGCTGCGCGATACCGTACACCGCACCGTGGAAAAACTGCTGCGGTACACGGAAGAAGAAGCAGGCGCCCGCCCCGCCGCCGACAAATGGAGCCGCAAGGAAGCGCTGGGCCACCTGACGGATTCCGCGATGAACAATTATCCTCGCTTTATCCGCGGGCGGCAGTCGGCCCGCCTCGAAACCACCGGTTACGACCAGGATTACTGGGTGGACGTGCGCCGTTACCAGGATGAAGACTGGCGGGAGCTGGTGCAGATCTGGAAGATGCTGAACCTGCACATCGCGCGGCTGCTGCCGCTGATACCGGAGGACGCGCTGGGGAATATCGTGGCGGTGGGCGCGAACGAGCCGGTGACGCTGCGTTTTATCGCGGAGGATTATCTCCGGCATTTGGAGCATCATTTGGGGCAGATATTTGTGGAGTATTTTTGAGCATAAAAATTACATTTCCATATCTTATAAAAATAATCAACCCACATGCAGATCATCAAAGCCACAACCATCCATTTGCCGCAGCTGGCGGTACTTTTCGACCAATACAGGCAGCATTACGAACAAGCGTCCGATCTCGCGGGCGCGGAACGTTTCCTATCGGAACGGATGGCGCGCAACGAAAGCGTGATCTATGCGGCGGAAGAAGGAGGGGAGCTGATCGGTTTTACGCAGCTGTACCCGGCGTTTTCGTCCATCGGTATGAAAAAGGCCTGGATACTGAACGACCTGTACGTTTCCGAGGAACACCGGCGCAAAGGCGCGGCCCGCGGCCTGCTGGACGCTTCGCGGGAACTGGGGAAGGCTACGGACGCGCGGTATCTTATGCTGCAAACGCATATCACCAACAGTAAGGCGCGTGCGTTATATGAGTCTCATGGCTGGAAGCTGGACGAGGAGTTTTATTACTACTACTTGTCTGTTTAGCTGCAATCCCCGCGCCATTCCCCACAAAGCGTTTTTCCACCCGGCGCCATTCCCCACAAAGCGCTTTTCCCCACCCCGCGCCATTCCCCCGGAAAGCACTTTCCCGTGCCGCCGTTTTATACTTTCTTTGCGGCATGGAAACGCAACAGAACCCATGGCAGATACTGGAATCCAAAGTTCCTTACGACAACCCCTGGATCAGGCTGACGGAACACCAGGTGATCAACCCCGCAGGCGGCCGCGGCATCTACGGCATCGTGCATTTCAAGAACCTCGCCATCGGCGTCGTGGCGCTGGATGAAGCCGGCAATATCTATCTCGTCGGACAATACCGGCTCGCCATCGACGCGTTCAGCTGGGAAATTCCCGAAGGCGGCGGCCCGCTCGGGGCCGACCCGCTCGAATCCGCCAAACGCGAGCTGCTCGAAGAAACCGGTCTTACCGCCGGCCGGTGGCGCCCCATCATACACATGCATCTCAGCAATTCCGTGAGCGACGAGGCCGGCATCGTCTACCTCGCCCAAGACCTCCACCAGGGACAGGCGGAGCCGGAAGAGACCGAACAGCTGTCCGTAAAAAAAATCCCCTTCATGGAAGCCTATCAAATGGCGAAGGAACACCGCATCACCGATTCCCTTTCCCTGGCCGCCATCCAAAAGATCAGGCTGATGATGCTGGAAGGGGAGCTTTGATGCGTTATCTTTGCCGCGATGAACAACAGATTTAAACCGTCGCCGCCCAAACCGAAGCAGTCCAGCCTCATCATAGGCCGGCAGCCGATACTGGAAGCCATAAAGGCCGGGAAGGCCATAGAACGCATTTTCCTCCTTAAAAGCGCCACCGGCGACATCATCCCGCAGCTGCGCCAGCTGGCCGCGGAACAGCGCATCCCCGTGAACCTCGTGCCGATGGAAAAGCTCAACAGCCTCACCCCGGCCAATCACCAGGGCGTGGTAGCCATCACGGCCAAAGTAGCTTATCTCGACCTCCAGGACGTGATCTCCCACGTAGTGGAAAAAGGTGAAACCCCGCTGTTCCTCATCCTCGACGGCATCACCGACGTGCGCAACATCGGCGCCATCGCCCGCAGCGCCGTCTGCTGCGGCGCGCAGGCCATCATCATCCCCGATAAAGGCATCGCCGCGCTCAACGAAGAAGCCATCAAATCTTCCGCCGGCGCGCTGGAAAAGATCGCTATCTGCCGGGTGAACAGCCTGCTGAAAGCCATCGACACCCTGCATCTCAACGGCATCAAAATAATGGCGAGCGAAATGGAAGCCCCCCGGCAGCTGTTCGACCTGCCCTGGCTGGAGCCGGTGGCGGTGATCATGGGCTCGGAGGACAAAGGCGTTTATCCCGCCCTGCTGAAGGCGGCGGACGAGCAGTTCCACATCCCCATGCAGAACAGCTTCGAGTCGTTCAATGTGAGCGTGGCCGCGGGCATCATCCTGTACGAGGCCATGAAGCAGCGCATGAAGGCCGGGGCCTGATTTTTCCTTATTTTAGCCTATGCTCAGATTCATCGAATGCCCGCGCGACGCCATGCAGGGCTGGCCGCGCCAGATCTCCACGGAGGAAAAGACCGGCTACCTGAACGCCCTGCTGGAGGTAGGTTTTGATACGCTCGACTTCGGCAGCTTCGTTTCCCCCAAAGCGGTGCCGCAAATGGCCGATACCGCCGAAGTGCTGAAAGGGCTGAAGCCTTCTTCCACCAAGCTGCTCGCCATCGTCGCGAACGTGCGCGGGGCGGAGGAAGCCGTGGGTCATGACGCAATTGCCTATCTCGGGTTCCCCTTTTCCATTTCGGAAACTTTCCAGCTGCGCAATACGAACAAAACCATCGCTGAAGCCATGGAGCAGGTGCAGGTGATGCAGGAGCTGTGCATCAAGAACAACAAACAGCTGGTGATCTATATTTCCATGGGCTTCGGCAATCCTTACGGCGACCCGTACAGCACCGATACCGTGCTGTATTGGGCCAGCAGCTTCGCGGAGCTGAACGTGTCCGTTATTTCGCTGGCCGATACGGTGGGCGTGGCGGAACCAAAAGGCATCGCCAAACTGTTCTCGCACCTGGTGCCGGAATTTCCCGGCATCGAATTCGGCGCGCATTTCCATTCCACGCCGCAGCTGTGGGAAGAAAAGGTGGCGGCGGCTTATGACAACGGCTGCCGGCGCTTTGACAGCGCCATCCGCGGCATCGGCGGCTGTCCCTTCGCGCAGGACGATCTGGTGGGCAACATCGCGACCGAAAACCTGGTGCGGTTCTGCAAGGAACGCAACCTTGCGGTGCCGCTGAATATGGAGCGTTTTGCCGCGGCGGGCGCTATGGCGGATAAAGTTTTCGCGCATTAGAATCCCTGCCGGATTTAATACTTTTGTGGCATGAATTTCCGCCTCACTTTCCCGGTGGCTCCGCTGGAGCCTTCGCTGCAATATGCAGACAAGATCCTGCTGTCCGGCTCCTGCTTCGCCGAAGAAATAGGCGCGCGCCTGCTGCAGCATAAGTTCGACGCGCAGGTGAACCCCAACGGCATCCTCTTCAATCCCCTCAGCATCGCGCAAAGCGTGCAGTCGTATATGGACGGCCGCCGTTATACCGATACGGACCTTTTCCTGCATGAAGACATCTGGCACAGCTGGGACCATCATTCCCGCTACTCCGGCACCCGCCAGCAGGAAGTGCTGGAACATATCAACCAAGCGCAGGCGGAAGCGTCAAACAGGCTCAGGGAAGCGGACTGGCTCATCATTACGCTGGGCTCCGCCTATGTGTACGTGCTCAAGGAAAACAGCCGCATCGTCGGCAACTGTCACAAAGTGCCCGAGGCCGCCTTCTACAAACGGCTGCTCACGGCGGACGAGATCATCGCCGCGCTGGACAACATGATGCACCGCCTGTTTTTCGTCAATTCCAAAGTGAACATCCTTTTTACCGTCAGCCCCGTACGTTACGCGAGGGACGGGGTGGTGGAGAACAATCTCAGCAAGGCCGTCCTGCTGCAGGCCGTGCATCATCTCGTGAACAAATTCAGCCGTCTGCATTATTTCCCGGCATACGAGCTGGTGATCGATGATCTGCGCGATTACCGTTTTTATAAGGAAGACCTGGTGCATCCCAACGAGCTGGCGATACAATATGTGTGGGAACATTTTACCGGCGCATGCATGACGCCCGCCACGCAGCAGCTGGAAAAACAGGTCGCGGACCTGCTCCGCGCCCGCCGGCACCGGCCTTTTAACGCGGACAGCCCGCAGCACCGGCAATTTCTCGACGCCTGCGCGCGCAAAACCGAAGCGCTGCAATCGCAGCATCCTTATCTCGATCTTTCCGAGGAGCTGGATTATTTCAGGAGCTGATACTTCGGCTTTGCGGGATGATATGCTGTAGCCGGAGTGTTCACATTTGTGATCACGCCGTCGCTGTCGACAAGAAAAGAGTAGGGGAGCGAAAATATGTGATATTGCCGAATATTCTGCGTTCCTTCTTTCTCGAATACAGGAAGGCGCAGATCGTTGCCGTGCAGGCCAGGATGATTTTTTTTCGCATGGTGCAGGGTTATTGAATCAAAATACAAAAAAAAGACCGGCCGCTATGCCGGTCTTTTTTTCAGAATATTCTTGCCAGTGTCATCTACACCTCCGATTCCTCCGCGTAGCCGTCCTTCGTTTTCTTTTCCTTGATGAACACCATGCCGATCACCATACAGATGATGGCGATGGAT
>CBINIO010000142.1:0-9094 GCA_966250725.1 uncultured Chitinophaga sp. | reverse complement strand
AGGCTTGCGGCAATGCCAGCCGGGCTGTTGGACTTCTGCTCGGGGGCACGAACTCGATCGAGACCCTGGGTGGCCTGATCCGCTCCGAGGCGGGCGAGGATGGCGTGACCGTGGACATGGGCCTGCCCCGCTTTGGCTGGCAGGAGATACCCCTGAGTTATGCCATGGATACCCTGGAGCAGGAAACGGTGAAACCGGGCACTGCTACGAGTTTGCTCAATGAAAAGCTGGACCAGACCTGCCAGATATTCACCTATATACTCTACACGCTCGCCCGTGTGGCGCAGTATGCGGAAACGGACGCCCGCGCCAGGGCCGGCAAGCACCTGCCCAGCGCCGAAGACCTCGCCGTAAGCACCAAGATCGCGGGCAACGACTTCGTGTTCCAGGTGCTGAACGACAAAGGGCTGCTCGTAAACCTCGATACCTGGAAGCTCCGCCGCTTCGAGGACGACGACCTTACCCGCAAGCTCTACAACCAGCTCAAGGAATCGGAAACCTACCAGACCTATATCGCCGAGCCTGCGCGTGACAAGGCTTCCGAGAAACATATCATCGAATACATCTTCAAGCACATCCTCGAAAAGAACGAGCTGTTCCGCCAGCATATGGAAGACAGCTTCCTGCACTGGGGCGACGATGAGGACATGATGGGCATACTGGTGGGCAACTACCTGTCAAAACCCCAGCTGTTCAACTTCCTGCAGCTCATCAGCCGCGAGAAGATCGAATACGCGCGGGACCTGCTCAGCACCGTGATCAATAAAAAGGACTACTGCATGGAGCTGATCAAGCCGAAGCTCCAGAACTGGGACCCGGAGCGCATTGCGGCGGTGGACATGCTGCTCATGGAAATGGGCGTCTGCGAGTTCCTCTATTTTCCCACCATTCCCACCAAAGTGACCATCAACGAGTATATCGACCTGGCCAAAGCTTACAGCACGCCGCAAAGCGGGCAGTTCGTGAACGGCATCCTGGACAATATCCTCAAAGACCTGGTGCAGGCGAACCTGATCGAGAAAACCGACAGAAACAAGAAATAAACGCCATCTGCATATGAAACCGTTTTTCTACCTCTTTATCGTTGCGGCTATGGGCATTACAGCCTGCGGCGGCCCTTCCGGCAACACCGCTTCACAGCCCACCGACGCGGCCGACACCACAAAAGGCACCTGGCCGGTGATGACTTTTGAAAAGGAAAGCCATAACTTTGGCAACGTAACGGAAGGCGAAGTAGTGGAATATTCCTTTAAATTCACCAACACCGGCAACCGCGACCTGCTGATCACCAAGGCTGAGGCCAGCTGCGGCTGCACCGTTCCGGAATGGCCGAAAGAACCGCTGAAACCCGGGGAAAGCGGGTATATGAAAGTGAAGTTCGACAGCAAGGGCCGGCCCGAAGGATATACCGAAAAAGAGCTGTATATCCAGGCCAATACAAAAACGCCTATGATCAACGGCCCGAAAATCCAGTGCGTGATCGTGGCAAAGAAATAGTAATTTTACCAGCTTCAAATCAATAAACAACATACGATGTACAACTTATTAAACGTATTCCTGATGACGCCCCCGGCCGGTGGGCAAGGTGGCGGAATGGGCAGCATGGGCACCCTGCTGTTCTTTGGCGGCATGATTCTCGTAATGTGGCTTTTCATGATCCGTCCGCAGACCAAAAAAGCAAAAGCGCAAAAACAGTTCATCGATAACCTCAGAGAAGGTGATAAAGTCGTAACCATCGCCGGTATTCACGGTAAGGTGAAAAAGATCAACGACAACAACACCCTCCAGATCGAGGTAAGCCCCGGCACCTTCTTTACGGTAGAGCGTTCCGCCGTGAGCATGGAATATACCGCCGCGCTCAACAAAGCTGCCGAGACCAAATAATCGACGACTTGAGATCATTCAGGAGAGAAGGGACGAATCCCCTTCTCTCTTTTTTTGTTTATTTTGCCGCAATATGCAGATCATAGGCATTACCGGAGGCATCGGCTCGGGCAAAACGACCGTTGCGAAGATTTTTTCCCTGCTGGGCATCCCCGTGTATTCGGCGGACGATGCGGCAAAGGAGATCATGGTGAACGACCCCCTGCTCGTAGCGCAGATCCGTGAACATTTTGGCGACGCGTCCTATTTTGCGGACGGCTCGCTTAACCGCAAACATATCTCCAATATCGTGTTTGCCGACAAAGAGCAGCTGGAAGTGCTCAACTCCCTCGTACACCCCGCCACCATCCGCGATTCCGAAGCCTGGGCCCGCAGGCAGAACAGCCCCTACGTGCTCAAGGAGGCCGCGCTGATGTATGAAACGGAATCGTTCCATCATGTGGACAAGGTGATCGTCGTATCCGCCCCGCAGGCGCTGCGCATACAGCGCGTGATGAAACGCGACGGGGTGGACCGCAATGCCGTGCTGGCGCGCATGCACAAGCAGCTGGACGAAGCGATCAAGCTGAAGCTGGCGGATTTTATCATTTACAACGACGAGCGGCAGATGGTGATCCCGCAGGTGCTGAGCCTGCATCAGCGGCTATTGGCCTTTTCCTGATACGCCAAAAAAAATGGCGCCCCGAAAGGCGCCATCCGTATATGTTTCAGCCGGCCTATTTCAGTTTCCCCAGCCATTCCTTCATTCTTTTCATGCCTTCCTGTATGCGGTCCATGCCGGTGGCGTACGAAATGCGGATGCATTCCGGCTGCTGGAAAGCCTTGCCGGATACCACCGTTACGTTCGCTTTGTGCAGCAGGTACATGCAGAGGTCGTCCGCATCGTTTACCGTCGTGTCCCCGAACGATTTGCCAAAAAAATGGCTCACGTTGGGGAACATGTAGAACGCGCCGTCCGGTTCGTTCACTTTCAGCCCGGGTATTTCTTTTAATGCGTTGAAGATGAACGCGCGGCGTTCGCGGAATGCGGCGACCATTTCCTTTGCCGTGTCCAGCGGGCCGCGCAGGGCCGTGATGGCGCAGCGCTGCGTGATGGAGCAGGTGGCGGAAGTGATCTGGCTTTGCACCATATCGCAGGCTTTGGCGATCTCCGGCGGCGCGGCGAGGTAGCCGAGGCGCCAGCCGGTCATGGCGAAACCTTTGCTCAGCCCGTTGATGATCACCGTGCGGTCTTTCAGCGCGCCAAAGCTGGCGATGCTGACGTGGGGCGCCACGTAATTGATGTATTCGTAGATCTCGTCGGAGATGATAAAGATCTGCGGATGTTTTTCGAATACCGCTGCAAGGTTTTTCAGCTCTTCGTGCGAATACACCGAGCCGGTGGGGTTGCAGGGGGAAGAGAACATGAACAGCTTCGTTTTTGGCGTGATGGCCGCTTCCAGCTTTTCGGGCGTGATCTTGTACGAGTCTTCGATGCCGCAGTGCACGAACTTCACGACGCCCTGGCAGAGCTTCACCAATTCGGAATACGTTACCCAGTAAGGCGTGGGGATGATCACTTCGTCGCCGGCGTCCACGATGCTGAGCACGGCGTTGGCGATGCTTTGTTTGGCCCCGGTGCTCACCACGATCTGCTCCGGCGTGTAGTCGAGCGCGTTATCGCGCTGCAGCTTGTGGGCCACGGCCTGTTTCAGATCGGCGTAACCGGCTACGGGCGTGTAATGCGTAAATCCTTCGTCGATGGCTTTTTTGGCGGCTTCGCGGATGTGTGCGGGCGTGTCGAAATCTGGTTCGCCGATGCTGAGATCGACGATATCGATTCCCCGGGCTTTCATTTCCCGGCTGAGCTTTGCCATTCTGATGGTTTGCGGCACGGATATCCGTGTTAATCTTTCGGCTAATTGCATAGGTTTGTTTTTTTGGGTTGACCGCGGCAAACCTACTGCAAAAAAATGAAAAAGCCCCGGCACATGCCGGGGCTTTGCTGCTTCATTGAAGCTTATCTTTTAATAACCGCCCTGGTAAGCGACTACTTTGATCGTGGGTTTGGTAACGCCAACGGAATCTTTCTGGCCGATGAGATAGATGTTGTACGCGCCGCCTACAGCGGTAAGCGCGGCATCGCCCTTCACGGCGATCTCGTCGCCCGCGGCATTTTTCACGGAAATGGAGGTGTTGTTCGCATCTACCGGCTGGAACTGGGAATAACCGCCGCCTTCAAAGTCCGCATAATAACGGGCCGTGAATACTTTGGTGCTGCCGATGAACACGTCCAGCGGGTCGGGGCCGGACATCAGGTTGTAGAAACGTACGTTGGTCTTGGTAGTGGACAGGTTCTCGAACGTTTCGTGGATCTGGTGCACCTGGATGCCGGTGGATTGTTCGCCGTACACGAGCAGGGTATTATATTCGGAAGTATCGAAACGGGCGGTGAGCGTGTTCAGCAAGCTGTCCGCGCCGCCTTTTTTGAAATCGAATTTGTAGTTGTTCGGCTTGAATTCCGCCCCGGCCGCTTCGCCGAAGGGGAGGGGCCTTTCGGAGGTGATCTTCTGGCCGTCCTGGAAAATGTCCAGTCCGTACGTGGGGCTGGCTACGCCGTTTACAAATGCAATAATCGTCCGTGCCGGGGGAGGAGTGGGATCGCTGTTTTTCAGACAGGAGGAAAAACCGGTGATTGCCACCGCTACAGCGGCCAATGCCCATAAACGGCTCTTTTTCGTTACCATGCGCTCTTTCATTTTATGTTTTAATGCTTGTTTGACGTTTATTAAGGTTGTTTTTCCGGCCCGTACGCGACCTTATAACGCCGGAGGTCCGGTTTGTATTTTCTTTCACGCCGCAGTTCCGTTTCGTAGATCAGCTGCCCGAGCTCTTTCAGGAACGGCTGGCCGACGGATGCAAAGTCGTAGGTATCGTCGCCGATGATCCCGTCGCTGTTGACGTACACGGTTGCGGACAACATAAACTCGACCCCGTTGGCAAAGTCCGCAAAATACGCCACATCCGTTAAAAATCCGTACGCCCAGCCCGGTTTATTAAAAATCCTCAGCCCTTCCGGCAGCCTGGTTTTCGCGTCCGCGCCGCCCAGCAGGTACTTCACATAGTTGCGGTGGAATTCCGTCGTGTCGTAAGCCGGGTGGTCCGATTCGGCCGGTAATTGCGACATGCACCGGTACAAAAACCGGTAATCGCTCTCCGTTAAACGAAAACGCTGCGCAGATGTTACACTTTCCGGAAAAATTACGCTGCGGAGAATGTTGTGCAGGTCGGCCAGCACGATCCGGTTCTTTTCGGAGAAGTTGAACGGGCCCTGCACGAGCCGGTCGCCCTCGTAATGGGCCTCTGCCACGGAATCGCGCCGTGGCGGGAAGCGGAGGCCGCTGTGCTGTTGCGGCTGGTAGTACGCCGTTTCGCCATTCTTCATAAACCGGATGCCGTTGGTCAGGCGGTTGGCCTCCTGTGGCAGCGCGATGCTGAGGCGGTGGCGCACCTGCGCGGAAGGGTAGCCTTTTTGCCAGAGGGAACGGTTGAGATCTTCCTGCCCTAAGAACTCGTACAGCCGGTTAAAGGCATCGTTGTCGCTGACGAGAAATATTTTTTTAATATAATGCGCCACGGAAGGCCGCAGGTTTGCCGCGCTGCTGTCCGCCGTAACGGCCGTAGTGATGCCCGCGAGGCTGTCTGTGTACATGTCCGTATATTTGTCGAGCTGCAGCCGGTTGAGTTTTTCCAGCGCGAGGAAGGCCGCCGGCATTTTGACGGTAGAAGCGGGGTAGAAGTAGGTTCCAGGGGAAAGGCGATAGGTAAAGTCCGTGAAAACCGGGCGGTTGCGGGCATCCCGGTCGATGCGGGTGTAGATCACCTGGAGGCGGTGCCCGGCCGGATCGGCCATCACAGGGCCGAGGCGACCGGCGTTCGATTTCAGCAGTGAATCCAGGAATGCGTCCGAATTTTTTCCCATGGAGGTAGAAATTATCGCTTTTGGAGTTTGGCAGTTCGCAAAAAATACCAATATTGCAGCTGCCAGAAAAAAACGTTGCGCCATAGAAAGGAATTTTTTTGCCGGAAGGCAGCTCAAAACCAATCAGATATTGGTTTTAGAACTGTTTGTCCCCGTGCTTTAATATATCAATTTTAATTCTATCTTTGCAACTCTTAAAAAATTTATATTAATAATCAAACAAAATGCAACTAAAAGGACTGGTTAGATTTTTTGCTGTCGCACTGATCCTTATCTCTTTGTATCAATTGTCCTTCACGTTCGTGGTGCAGAACTATGAGAAAAAGATAAAGACACAGGCCGAGGACTTCGTGGCCAAACAGTATCCCTCCGCAGAACAGAAGTACGCCGGTGACAAAGAGGCGCAATCCCTGTACAGAGACACCCTCGACGAGTATGTTAAAGCGCGCACGGAGCAGATATTGGACAGCACCAGTGGCAAGGAGATTGCAGGATTTCCCTGGTTTACCACCTATACCAAAGCAAAAGAAAAGCAGCTGAACCTTGGTCTCGACCTCCAGGGCGGTATGAACGTAGTGCTGGAAGTTAGCGTGGAAGACGTGGTTCGCCAGCTCGCCAATCAATCCAAGGACCCGGCGTTCAACAGAGCCATCGCCAAAGCCAAGGAACGTAAAAAGAACAGCCAGTCCGACTTCGTGACGCTGTTTGGCGAAGCCTACAAGGAAGAAGCGCCCAACGGCAAACTCTCTTCCCTGTTCGCCAGCGCCCAGCAGAAGCAGATCACTTTCAACAGCAGCAACGAAGAGGTGCTCAATATCATCCGCAACGAATCCAGAGCGGCGATCAAAAACACCTATAAAGTATTACAGAACAGGATCGACAAGTTCGGTGTGGCTTCCCCCTCCATCAACCTCGACGAGAACCGCGGCATCATTTCCGTGGAACTGGCCGGGGTGGACGATGCGGAACGCGTACGCAAGTACCTGCAGGCCAGCGCCAACCTCGAATTCCGTGAAACATACAAAACGAGCCAGCAGTTCTACGAACAGGTGCTGCTGCCCATGAACGAAGCCATCAAGGCCGCCCAGGGCAACGCTCCCAAAGTAGATACCGGCGCCGTAACAACTGACACCGCTGCGGCCGCACCGGCTTCCGCCGACAGCACCGGCTCGCTCGCCAGCATTCTCGCTGACTCCGGCAAGAACGTGGCTACCGGCGACTCCGCCGCGCTCGCGCTTGCCAGGGACCAGAAGGAAATGCCCCTGTTCATGATCTTCAAGATCAACCCTGAACCCAGCTCCGTGCTGGGCCAGATGCTCCCGAAAGACACCGCTACTTTCCGCCGCTACCTCGAGCTGCCGGCCGTGAAAGCAGTGATGCCGAAAGACCTTGTGTTCCTCTACGGCCCCTCCAACAAGGAAGACCGCAACAAGGAGCTGCAGGTGTACGGCGTCAAGATAAATCCGACCAACCCGAAAGCGAAGATCACCGGTGAAAGGGTGGTTTCCGCGCGCGCGGACTTCGGCCAGGACCACCAGGTGGAAGTGAGCATGAGCATGGACAACGTGGGCACCCGCGACTGGCGCAACCTTACCCGCCAGCTGAAACCCACCAACCCGGACGACCGTTCTACTTATAACTACGTGGCCGTTGTGCTGGACAACGTGGTATACACCGCGCCTTCCATCATCAACGAAATTCCCAACGGCAACTCTTCCATCAGCGGCAACTTCACCACCGAAGAGGCGGACGACCTTGCCAACATCCTGATGTCGGGCCGTATGCCCGCCCCCGCCAAGATCGTGCAGGAGCAGGTGGTAGGCCCCACCCTCGGCCAGGAATCCATCGCCGCAGGCGCCAAATCATTCATCATCTCCTTTGCGGTGATCTTCATCCTGATGCTGGTGTACTTCAACACCGGCGGCTGGGTGGCAAACATCGCGCTGATACTCAACCTGCTGTTCACCGTAGGCATTCTTGCCTCGCTGGGGGCCACGCTCACGATGCCCGGCATCGCCGGCCTGGTGCTCACCATCGGTATGGCAGTGGATACGAACGTAATTATATTCGAAAGGATCAAGGACGAGCTGAGCCGTGGTAAAACCTACCAGCAGGCGGTGGAAGACGGTTACAAACGTTCTTACGCGCCCGTGCTCGACGGTCACATCACCTCGCTGCTCACGGCCTGCATCCTGTTCTACTTCGGCCTCGGCCCCGTGCTCGGCTTC
Organism: uncultured Chitinophaga sp.; assembly: GCA_966250725.1. GTDB lineage: Bacteria > Bacteroidota > Bacteroidia > Chitinophagales > Chitinophagaceae > Chitinophaga. Next base: position 1,021 of record CBINIO010000142.1, on the reverse strand, counting down.
GCCACCACGCAGATCATCGGTCTGCTCCTGTCCCTGTTCTGCGGTATCCTCGTATCCCGCATGATCACCGACTGGTGGACGAACAAAAAACGCCACCTGGAGTATTTCACCCCGCTGTCACGCAGGATCTTCAAACATGCCAAATACGACTTCGTAGGCATGCGCAAATACACTTACGTGATCTCCGCCATCGTGCTGGTGCTCGGCGTCGGTTCCTTCTTCAACGGTTTCGACCGTGGCGTGGACTTCAACGGCGGCCGCAGCTATACCGTGCGTTTTGACAAAGCGGTCGACCGCGAAGCCGTTCACGATGCGCTGAACAAGGTATTCGAATCCGAAACCTATGTAAAGACCATCGGCACCAACAACCAGCTGAACATCACCACCGCTTACAAGATCGACGAGAATACCGACGAAGTAGGCAAGGAAGTAATGACGAAGCTGTACAACGGCATCAAATCCAATTACGAAGGTAATATGGACCTCGCCACCTGGCAGTCCAAATACCTGGTAGGCACGCAAACCGTGGCGCCCACCATCTCCGACGACTTGCGCAACGGCGCCGTGAAAGCGACCATCCTGTCGCTGCTCGTGGTGTTCCTGTACATCCTGCTGCGATTCAACAAATGGCAGTATTCCATCGGCACCATCTTCTCCCTGCTGCACGACGTGCTCGTAACGCTGGCGGTGTTCTCGTTCTGCCGCAACTGGGTACCGTTCGCACTGGAGATCGACCAGCACTTCATTGCGGCCATCCTTACGGTGATCGGCTTCTCGATGAACGATACGGTGATCGTGTTTGACAGGATCCGTGAGAACTTCCGTCTTACCAAAGGCGGCGATACCAAAACAGTGATCAACCGCGCGATCAACGAAACGCTGAGCCGTACGATCATGACCTCTGTAACGGTGTTCCTCACCATCCTCATCCTGTTCATCTTCGGCGGCGAGGTAACCCGCGGTTTCGCTTTCGCGATGCTGATCGGCGTACTCACCGGCGCTTACTCTTCCATCTTCGTTG
>CBINIO010000141.1:0-9117 GCA_966250725.1 uncultured Chitinophaga sp. | reverse complement strand
GGCAAAAAGGTAACGCTGCTGCATCCTTTCACGCCGGAATACACCGCAAAAAAAGAAGCGACGCTTACGGACGGGCTTGTTGGCGGGAAGGATTTTTCCCTGAACTGGCTTTTTGTGTATGGCAACGATCTATCGGCTACCATAGACCTCGAACGAACACAAACGGTCAGCAACGTTCAGCTCAATTTTTTGCAGGACGCGCGGCATAATATTTTCCTGCCGACGGAAATTATTGTAGAAGTATCTGCGGACGGGCAAACATACAGCCCCGTTGCGCGGCAGGCCGTTCAGGCGGCGGAGGAAGAAGATTTCAGCGCCTACGTGAGAACGTATAATCTCAGTTTTCATGCAGGCGCGCGGTTTGTGAGGGTTACGGCAAAGTGTCTCCCGCAGATGCCCGCATGGCGGGGGAACAATAAAAAACCGGCGGTTTGTTGTGATGAGATATTTGTGAAGTAACAGTTCTCGTCCATTCTACAAAAGAATCATTTCGTATCAACAAATCCTTTAATACCGGCAAGAATGTAGTTAATGCGGCCGCTTTCGTGATATTCAAGGTTTGACGAAATCCATTCTTCCAAATATGGCATATTCTCCATAACCCGCTACTTCAACCATTATATCAACGTCATCCGTAGGCCGGACTTCAACAGCGGGCCGATCCGCATAGAGCGATACAGTGGCGCCACCGACAAAAACCACTTCGGCTGCGATTTCTTCCAATGCGTCATACACGATCTTGATCCTTTCGATATTCTGCTGGTGGCTCATTTTTCAAAAGGTTTATATTTTCTATTCTGGCAAAATATACTTTTTCAATTCTTTCAATGCAAAATTTACTTCCCGCTTTCTGCCAACCCTGATAATATCCAAACTTGCCAAAAGCCTGTAAAGCATTTCGTCTCTCATTACCGCCTTGGTTACTCCGGCGTGAAGCGGCTGTATCGCCAATCCTCGCATGTTACCATTTTCGTCAGGCCAAACGTAATTCACATCTGAAGAAAAGTACTTCTGATAATATGGATGCGAATGCGCCGTGGGCACGCCAATAACCATTGTACCGGGAACCTGCGGGAAAACATAACGAAGTCCATACTGAATAAATTCCATCAGTGATTGACGGTGTACCTTTTTACCGGACGCGTCTATCAACCCGGCAATACGGCTCCTGTTCAAGGATACTGATACCTCGGATGACGATATTGCGAGATCAAAAGCCAAATCCCTAATCTGCCAATGCGCTCCATCGAGCAGGACAATCTTTAGAAGAATTACGATATCCTGTGGCCGCATACCATTATGCTGTTTCATGGCACAAAGATAGCATTTTTCTGTTCGCGATTCGCGGACAGAAAACAAAAACTTCATTCCTATTCCACCCCATACATCCCGCTCGCCACAGCCACGCCTCTCGAATCCCGCATATAAGCGAACCAGTTAATTCCCGGCCCTTCCGGCAAGGCCGCCACATACCGCTCCCCAGCCCGCTGCGCCGGCACTGCGATCCACTTTCTCTGCTGCCATTTAACGGAATCCTCGCTGTAATACAACAGCACCGAATCGGCGGCAACGCCTTCCGGCAGCCGGACCGTTATTTCCGCATTCCCGTTTCTGACCGCCGCTTTCACATGACCAAAAGGCTGGCCTTTGCCTTTGAGGTAATAATCAAAATACAGCTCCTGCATTTTGCCGCCGCCCTGTATCTGCCGGTGATTGATGTTCGGGCTCCAGACGAGATTTTTCTCTCCTTTGATACGGCCCTGCGTAGCCGTCACGGCTTCGGGCCAGAAGTAGGTATCGTTGGACGCGGCCTCGGTAAAGAACGGCGCTTTGATATGTTGCGCGCGGCGGCCGGCGTCGAGGTAGCGCAGCCAGGTTTTGCGGTCGGCTTCGGGCAGTTTGGCGATGAGCGCTTTCCAGAAGGAGCCCAGCTCATAAAACCCGCAGCCGAACACGGCATAAGCGGCCCGCACTTTTTTGCCCAGCAAACCGGAAAGCATGGTGGTGGAATAACCGCCCCAGGAAAAGCCGGTAATGCCCATGCGGTTTTTATCCACGTCTGGCCGGGAACGCAGCAGGTTAAACGCTTCCAGCCCGGCGGTGATGGCGTCGGCAAGCGTGCTGCTTTGCGGGCCGTTGCTGAGATCGAATCGCGGCGCTTCGCCGCCGGGGCGCGATTTCCAGGGGCCGGAGGAATAGGGCGTTTTGTCATTACCGCAAATGCCGGGTAAATCCGGCGCCAGCGCGACATAACCACGACGGGCGTAATCCTGCACACGGCCCAGCATATCTTCCGCGCGGCTGCCGCCGCCGTGGAGGAACAGCATACCCGGGTATTTCCCACCGGCCGCGGGGAAAGCCATCACGGCGTATACCGTGTTAGCCCCGTTGCGCGAGCCGAACGTGATCTTGCGGGTAACGATGGCCCCGGCGCCTTCGCCCGTAAGCGTATCACTGATCACCCGCGTGATTGGCGGAACGCTGGAAAGATACGCCCTGAAAGGGTCCTGCGACTTTGCAGGTGTCCACCACAAAAATTGCAGGAGGAAAATTAGCTGTTTCATTTGCCGTTGTCTTTTGCTGAATTATTTTACTTCGCCGGATTGCGAATGGCTGATAAAAATACCTTCGCCGGCATTGTACTGCGCGGTATTGTTTTCACTATAAAGTCTTTCACACCATCCGTCAGTATTTTTTTCATAGCCGTATTTGTTTGTTACGGCCTGTCCCCGGGTTTCGCGCCAAAGGCGTAATTCGGTTTCGGCCCCATCACGATCTTCATTTCGCCGCCTTTGAGAATATCGCTGTGAAGAATAAAGCTCTTGTTATATTTTTTCCCGCACATGTACACGGCCTGCACATATTTGTTCTCCGCGCTGTTGTTGCTCACCGTCACTTTAAACGTACCGCCTTCGGGCAACCGGATCGCCGCTTCGTCGAACATCGGGCTGCCGATCACGTACGCGCCGCCGGCCGGGAACACGGGGTAAAAGCCGATGGAAGAAAAAATATACCAGGCGGACATCTGCCCGCAATCCTCGTTGCCGATGATGCCATCGGGCTTGTCGTGGTAGAATTGCGTCATGATCTGCCGTGCCCTCTCGGCCGTTTTCCATTGCTGACCGCCATACGCGTACAGGTACGCAATATGATGGCTGGGCTCGTTGCCGTGCGCATACTGCCCGATGCCGCCCGTGAGGTCTATCAGCGCTTTGGGGTCGGGTTCCGGCTCAAGGCTGAAGAAAGTATTGAGCTTTTGCAGGAACATTTTATCACCGCCCAACAGCTCTTTCAGCCCGTGAACGTCCTGCGGCGCGAGCCAGAGATATTGCCAGGCGTTCCCTTCCGCGTAATCGTTCGCCCAGGGGCGGTAAGACTTCACGGGATCGAACACGGGATTCCAGCTGCCGTCCGCCATTTTACCGCGGATGAACATCGTGGCGGGGTCGTAATACAGCTTGTAGCTTTTTGCTCTTTTTGAAAAATACGCGGCGTCTGCTTTCTTGCCCATCGCTTCCGCCATCAGCGCCACGCTGCCGTCGCCTATCGCGTATTCGAGCGCGCGGGCCACGGGACGGAATATTTTTACGTCGGAAGGAATGGGTTTGAAATCGCGCACATAACCCAGGCCCAGGGTGTCCGACATCAACGTGGACCTGATCGCTTTCCACGCGCGTTCCGCATCAAAGCCCCGGTACCCTTTCAGGTAAGCCTCCGCGATCACCTGCACGCTGCTGATGCCTACCATCGTGCCCGTTTCCCAGCCCATCAAATGCCAGATGGGCAGCTTTCCCTGCTGGTCGTAAATGGCGAGCAGCGAATTGACCATATCGTTCACCCGCCGCGGCTGCGTAAGCACGTACAGCGGATGCACCGCGCGGTAAGTATCCCAGAGCGAGAACACGGAATAATGATCGAAGTCCGCGCGCTCCACTACTTTTTTATCCGCGCCGCGGTAACTTTTATCATGGTCGTTAAAAAGGCTCGGGTTGATCATCGTGTGATACAACGCCGTATAAAAAATTCTTTTGTAAGCATCGTTGTCCGTTTTGATCTGGATGGCGGACAATTCCTTCTCCCATTTCTCATCCGCGCTGCGCGCTATTTCGTCAAAGTTCCAGCCGGGTATTTCCGCTTCAATGTTCGCCAGCGCATGCTCCGCGCTCACCGGCGACAATCCCACTTTCAGCTCCAGCGTTCCCGGCGGCGTGTCAAAACCGATCAAACCCTTGATGGCCGTGCCTTGCGCCTTGTTCCCCGCCAATAACGAATCTTCGTTGTACACCGAAAATTTGTCCGCCGGGCGCGACAGCCGCACCGCGAAATACACACGCTGATCCTTCGCCCAGCCGCGGGAAGCGCGGTATCCTTTCAGCGTCACCGCGTCCGTTTGCTCGATGTAGGTATCATAACTTTTGTCCTGCATGCCTTCCTGCAGGTCGATGATCACATGCGCATTTTTCCCTTCCGGAAAATGGTACCGGTGATAACCCACCCTTTCCGTAGCGGTCAGCTCCGCGTCGATGCCATGATCTTCCAGCCGCACGGCATAATACCCCGGCTTCACTTTTTCATGCGCGTGCGAATATTTCGAGCCATACCCTTGCCGGTATGTCTCCTGTTTGCTTTTGCCGGTGCGCACCGGCCCGGTGAAAGGCATAATGAGCACGTCTCCCAGGTCGCCGATGCCGGTGCCGCTCAAATGCAGGTGCGTAAAACCGATCAGCGTGCTGTCGGTATAATTGTAGCCGGACAGCCAGTCCCAGCCTTTGTAATAATTCATAGGCCCCGGCTGCACGGCGCCGAACGGCACATTCGCGCCCACGAACACATGCCCGTGCCCGCCTGAACCGATATAGGGATCTACATAACCCGTGAGGCGCTGCGCCTGCGCGGGTTGTACCGCCGCGAGCAGCAGCAGGCTTTTGAATACGGTCTTCAGAAACATACACATGGATTTATTTTTCCGGCTTTGCGGCGGGGATCTGTTCACGGAATGGTATTTCCCTGCGCAACATTTTCGCGGCATAGCCCACGGGCTGCAGGCGATGACCGGACGGTTCGCCCTCCGCCAGCTGTACGAACGGGCTTTCGCCCACGGGAGGGTCTTTGGAAATGCGTCATGCCTGATCCCGTTTAAAGCCTCAATAAAAGAGAACCGGGGCGGGACCGGAAAGGCCCGGCCCCGGTACAAGCGTTGTTACGGCGCTACCGTAACGGTGCTGATGGTAGTGTAGTTGTATTTTTTGTAGCTGTCGTTCACCCGTACGCCCACTCTCACGTAATACGTGGTGGCGTATTTCATCGGCGCGCTGGAAGTGATCGTCACGTCCGTGCCGTCTTTGCCGGGTGCGGCCTGCGCGGCGCCCACGATGGTATTGTCCCAGTTGTTGTTGCCCACATACTGCGTGGTGGAAATGAACAGCTGGTAATCCAGCAGCGCGGGTTGCGTAAGCCCTGCTGGCGCTGCGTTGCGGGTGAAGCGGAAAGTGGCGGTCACTTTTTTGTCGGCGGTCACCGAAGGCGGCGTCACCCATTCCACGTTCAGGTACGGCACTACGGTGAAATCCACGCGGGTGCTGGCGCCGCCGCGCAGGTCCACGATCTTCATGTCCGCGCTGTCGATGGGATAAAAAGGCCCTTCCACCGGCGTAACGCGGTACTGGCCGGGGAAAAGTTTGGTGTTGATAAAGCTGCCGTCCTGCCGGAAGTTGAGGAACATCGGGATGGGCGATTCGCTCCAGCTCAGCTCGTCCAGCTTGAGGCGTACGCTTCCGCCGCCCTGCTCCAGCTGCAGACCGCTCTTGCCGTCGTTGATGCTGCCTTCCAGCGTGGCGTTGGGCATGGCGTAGTTATCTTTTTTGCAGGCCGCGCCGGATACGATGGCGGCAAAACATAACAGGCTATAAAATATTTTTCTCATTGCGCTTTTTTTAAGATCCATTAATAACCGAGGTTCTGCTCCAGATCCGGGTTCTTCGTGCGTTCGCCGGCCGGTATCGGCTCGTAATACATCCTTACCTGGAAAGTGAAGGAAGAGTTCCTTTCATCAAACCGGCAGTCGAAAATGTATTTGCCTTCCACGTAATCGATGGTCACGGGATGCGCGCCTTTGGCGAACAGGAAGGGATTGCATTTGCGCCAGGTGCGCGCGTTCACTTCCTGGTCGAAAGTTCTCCAGCGTTTCATGTCCCAGTAGAGCTTGTTCTCGAACGCCAGCTCCTTTCTTCTTTCGATGCGGATGATCTGCAGGCCGCGGTTGGGCGCGAGCACATAACCGCCTTCTTCTTTCGGAACGGAAGCGCCGGTGGAAAGGTCGGCGGGAGCGGCAAGCAGCACGGCGCCCGCTCTTTCGCGGATGGCGTTGATGGAATTGAACGCGTCCTGCACGAGGTCCACACCCGGTACGGTACCGCCGTTCTGCGCGAGTTCCAGCGCGGCTTCCGCCCTGTTCAGCAGCACTTCGGCATAACGCATCTCTATCCACGATTGCGTGGAGCGGTGCAGCGCCGTAGCGGCGGCGGGCAGGTTCGGGTCCATGTACTTCCTTCCGCAAAAGCCGGTAACGGTGGCCCCGTTGGTGGAAGTAGGCCCGTCCAGCCCGGCGGGATAGATCTTTTCGCCGGTAGACAAAGTAATAGGAACCTGCCCGGTCGGTTTCCAGTCGCTGGATTCTTTCACGTGCTCCTTATACCAGGGCAGGCGGGAGTAGCCGGTCTTTTCTTCGTCCCCGTAAAACTTCATGATCGGCACGGCGGGATCAACGGATTCGATGAAAGTGCCGCGGCGGATGTCCACATACCCGTCCTTGAATTTCTGGCCGGGCAGCAGCACGGTGCCTCTCAGCCTCGGCTCGCAATCGGCCCAGAGGTCGTTGATGTTGTCGAACACTTTGTAGGAACCGTCAGGGTTCAGCGTGTTCAGCTGGCCTTTGGCGTTTTTGGGCAACCCGTCGAACAGCTCCACGTAGTCGAGCGTGGGGCAGAAACGGTCGCCGTAAGTGGACGTGAGGTGCGGCGGCGCGTTCACGGCATCCCAGCTGTGCACGGCCTCGGGGTAGGAATATCCTTTGCTGAAGATGGTCTCGGGGCTGGACTTGTCCAGGAACAGATCTGCGTAGTTGTCTGCCGTGGCGATCTTGTCGGTGGCGGACCATTTCTTTTTATACAGGCTGTACACGCCTTCCACACTTTTGGCGGCTTCGAACGCGGCTTTGAAATATTCGTTCGCTTTTTCGGCGGGAATGCCCGTTATCATTACGCCTTTGGGCGAATAGGGCGTGCCGTAGCGGGCGATGGAACCGGCGAACAGCATCACGCGCGATTTGAACGCGGCGGCGATGTGCTTATTCGCGCGGCCGGAATTTTCGCTCGAAGGCCCCATGTTCTCGATGGCGTAATCCAGGTCCTCGCCGATGAAGTCGTAGCATTCCTCTTCGCTGCTGCGCGGCACCAGCAAAGGAGATACGTCGCCGTCAAAGCTCTGCACTTCCTTCACGATGGGCACGCCGCCGTAACGTTTCACCAGCGCGAAATAAGTGTACGCGCGGATGAAATGCGCTTCGCCCACCCAGCGTTTCACATTGTCCGGGCTCAGTACGCCGCTGTATTTCGGCAGGTTCTGGATGAGGTTGTTCGCCTGGCGGATCACGCCGTAACCCTCGCCCCAGTAGCCTCTTGCAGGGTTGGTAAAACCGCCGTTGTTGCGGTTGGCGTTCTCGCCGGTGTTGATGGACAGGCTGTTGATGATGTTCCAGGTGTTGAAGCCCTGCGTGCCTTCCACCGCGCTGTACTTAAAATCCTCGATGGGCATGCGGCTGTACAGGGCGGCCATGTAGGCCATTACGCCGGCGTCGTTGGTAAACACGTCCTGGTCTTGCAGCACGTTCACGGGCGGAATGTCCAGCTTCACGCAACCGGAAGCGGCGCCGAGAAGCAGGAAAACAGCGATGTATTTTAATTTCTTCATGTTTGCAGTTTTTTTAGAATCGAATACTGGCGCCAAAATTCACCGTTTTGTTCAGCGGGTACAGGTAACCGTAGAGGTCGGTCGGATGTTCCGGGTCGATGCCTACCGCTTTGGTGAACGTAAGCGTGTTATACCCGTTCACATACACGCGCAGGTCCTGTATGCCCACTTTATTGATCCAGCGGGCGGGCAGCGAATAGCCCAGCTCCACGGTCTTCAAACGCAGGTAGTTGCAGTTCTGGATGCCGCGCTCGGAGTTGATGTCGTACACGGTGCCGGTGTAAGCGTTGTGGCCCGGTATCCATTTGTTGGAAGGATCGTACGGGTCTTTCGCCGGGTCTTCGGGATGCCAGCGGTCCATAAAAAAGTCCAGCGCGTTCTGTGAAATAGTCTGGTACATTTCGCCGAATGCCGCGTAAGACATGGCGCCGCCCTGCCAGAGCATGTTCAGGTCGAATCCTTTGTATTCCGCGCCCATGGTAAGGCCGAAGGTCATCAGCGGGTAGCTGTCCTTGTTCCTGAAATCGCTCGCCGTGGGGTTTACCGTGGTGGCGATGGGATAACGGTCCATATCGTCTATCACGCCGTCGCCGTTCCAGTCTTCGTAGATGTAATCGCCGGGCAGCACGGAGCGGCCGGTATATACGGGGTAATTCGCGATCTGCTCGTAAGAAGTATACTGGCCGTTATATCCCCAGCCGAACCATACGTCGTTGTAACGGTCGCTGTAATTGTTGCGCCAGTTGGAGTAAGAGTTGCCGTCGCGCGCGCGTTCGATGTACCTGCGCATGGCGCGGGTGAGCGCAACGTTGCCGCTGAGGCTGTAACGGAAGTCGCGGCCGATCCGGTTGTTGTGGGTGAGCATCAGCTCGAACCCTTTGTTCATATCGCTGTTCAGGTTCTCCTGCGGCAGGTTGGCGCCAAAGGTGCCGGGCAGCGAAAGCAGCCTGTTCGCCAGCAATCCTTCACGATCGCGGCGGAACACGTCCACCGTAACGCCCAGCAAGCCTTTCCAGAAGTTCGCGTCGAGACCGATGTTGAGCGTGCGCACTTTGTACCAGGTGATGTTCATGTTCGGCGAGTTCCGGAAACCGAGGGAGCTTACCCATTTGTCGCCAAAGAGGTAACCCGCGGCCAGCGCCTGCGAAT
>CBINIO010000140.1:0-9215 GCA_966250725.1 uncultured Chitinophaga sp. | reverse complement strand
TCCAGTGCGTAATGTTTGCAAGATGCCATTCCCACCACCAGAAATGCACCATGAGCAGAAAAATGTAAAACGACCAGGCGAAATGCACCCAGTAAAAAGGATTGCGGTCGGGGTGCTGCACCAGTTTGATGGCGCCGTTGAGTAGCTGGCGGATGCTGAGCCCCAGCAATATCCCGAGTATCACTTTGATGTGGGCGAATGAATCCATGAAGCGGTTTTTAGGTCAGGGTTTGTATAATTACAAATCCGGCGTAAAAAGGTTGAGGCAATATTATTTTAGCATTTTATAGGGTGATATTACAGAAAGCGGCCTGATATAAAGAGAAGTAGCTAATTTAAAGGAGAGATGAGTCTGCCGGGAAATAAGCACCCATTACAAAACCCGAACTGGTAAATATGCATAGAAGAAATTTCATCACGCAAACGGCGGTTTCGGCCGCCGCTTTGCTGAGCCTGCAGCTGCCCTCCTGGGCGAAAGGGATGTTTCCCGCGGCGCCTTATCCGCTGCACAACATTCCCGTCGATAAAAAACTGGATGCCGCCTGGGTAAGATCGCTGTACGAGCGCGGCCTGCCCACGGCTTACCTGAAAACGAGGAACGAGCTGCGTTACATCGGCATGCCCGCGGGCGGCCTGCACGCAGGCACCGTGTACCTCGGCGGAGACGGGCGGCTGTGGCTGTGGAGCATTTACAACGACGAAAGAGAAGGCATCGATCCGAAAACGGTACTGTGGAACGACGGCAGAACGGACAGGAAGATCCGCAACCGCGACGGCGCCTCATATGTGGAACCTGCGATCGCGGGCAACAAACGCGTGCTGGAACAGGGTTTCGCCGTGCTCATCGAAACAGGCGGGAAAAAGACCGTAAAGGAGCTGAAGGAGGAAGACTGGGACGAGATCGTTTTTGAAGCGGCCTATCCCGTTGCCACGATCCGGTACATCGATAAAACATTACCGGTCGAGATCACCGCAAAGGCAGGCGGCATCTTCGTCCCGCTGGATGCGGACAACTCCGCGCTTCCCGCCGCCATGTACGACATCAGCATACGCAACCGCGGGAATACGGCGGTAAAAGTGACCGTTGCAGGCTGGCTGGAGAACGGCGCTAAAAAGCTCACCGCGAAAGAAGGGGAAGGGCAGAAGCGGAACACCGCTATCAGCGGGCAGCATTTCAGCGGCGTGCATTCCGATTTTAAATATGGAGCGGCGCCTGAAAAACCTTCGCCGGACGATGGTTCCACTTGCATCTTATACCTCGGCGATGATGGCCGGGCCCATACAAATGCGGCGCCCTGGCCGGTAACCGCCGGTTTTTTTGAAGCGGCGAATAAAGATGTTTCATTGGCGGATGCCCCGGAAAAACTGACCGGCTGCGTGTTTACGCCATCGCAAACTTTGTCGCCGGGAAAAACGTTCCGTGCGAAATATGCGTTGAGCTGGCATTTTGATCATCCTTTCCCCAAACTTGAAAAAAGGCTGAAAGATACCGACGACGGTTATTTCTACGGCACAAAATTCGCCACCGCCGCGGACGCAGGCAAATACATCGCCGCCAACCCGCAGCTCTGGGAACAAACGCTGCGCTGGCACGAGACGTATTACGATTCCACGCTGCCGCACTGGTTCCTCGAAAGAACGCTGCTCAACATCGGCACGCTGGCCACCGCCAACACTTACCGCTTTGGCAGCGGCCGCTTCTGGGGTTGGGAAGGCGTGAATGCCTGCGAAGGCACCTGCACGCACGTTTGGCAGTACGCGCAGGCCATGGGCCGCATATTTCCGTCGCTGGAAAGGGATTGCAGGCAACGTACCGACCTCGGTATCGCGCAGGCGGAGAACGGCGGCATCATCTTCCGCGCGGAATACGAATCGCGCCCGGCGATCGACGGGCAGGCGGGCACCATTCTCCGCATTTACCGCGAGCACCAGATGAGCGCGGACGACAGCTTTCTCCGCCGCAACTGGGACCATACAAAAAAAGCCGTACAGTTCATGCTGGCGCAGGATAAGAACGGCGACGGCCTGACGGACACGCCGATGGAAAATACCCTGGACGCGGTATGGGAAGGCGAGATCGCATGGATCGCGGGGCTCTGCATCGCCGCGGCGAAAGCCGCGCAGCATATGGCGGAAGAAATGAACGACGCCGCATTTGCGGAAACCTGCAAAACTTACGTGGAGAACGGCTGCCGCAATATGGAAGAAAAGCTGTTCAACGGCGAATATTTTATTCACCGGCCGGACGCCATGCAGGGCAGGAAAAAGCTGGGCTCGTACAACACCTGTCACATAGACCAGGTGTACGGCCAGAGCTGGGCATGGCAGGCGGGGCTGGGCCGCTTGTGGAGCAAAGAAAAAACGCTCTCGGCATTGCGCGCGCTGTGGAAATACAACTTTACGCCGGACGTGGGCCCGTACATCAAAACGCACACCGGCGGCAGGCCGTACGCGCTGGAAGGCGAGGGCGGCATGGTGATGAACACCAACCCGGCCAACGAACCCAAACCTTTCGGCAAAAACGTGACCTGGCAGCTTGGATATTTCCACGAATGCATGTCCGGCTTCGAGCACCAGGTAGCCAGCCATATGATGGCGGAAGGCATGACGGACGAGGCGCTGGTGCTGACAAGAATGATACACGACCGCTACCACGCCGCGAAAAGGAATCCTTTTAACGAAATAGAATGCAGCGACCATTACGCGCGGGCCATGGCGAGCTACGGCACGCTGATCTCCGCCTGCGGCTTTGAGTACCACGGCCCGAAAGGTTATATCCGTTTCGCGCCGAAACTGAAGAATGGCACGGGTTTCAGGTCGCCGTTCACCGCCGCGGAAGGCTGGGGCACTTACGCCGTTAAAAAGAACGGCCGTGTTTCGGAGCATACGCTTGCCGTGAAATACGGTTCGCTGCGGCTGAAAACGATCAGCCTTGGCGAAACGGCCGGTACAAAGGCTTCCGTAAAGCTGGCGGGCAAAATGCTCCACACTTCGCTGGAAAAAGACGCGGCCGGCATCCGGCTGGTGTTCGCGTCGCCTTTTCGTATTCCCGAAAATGAAACATTGCATATCACTATCAGCTGATCAGGAAAACCTTCTCGTTATAAACGGAACGCCTTCGGGAAGCGCACCCCGCTTCCGCAAAGGGATCTTCTTTTATTTGTTTACTTACTACTAAGTAAGTACATTGCGGCTGTTTAATGCATTTTTTCATGGCTGAAACAAAGGACAAGATTGTGACGCTGGCGGATAAGCTTATCCGTGTGAAAGGTTTCAACGCCTTCAGCTATAAGGACATATCGGAGCCCTTACAGGTGAAGAACGCGGCCATCCATTATCATTTCCCCACCAAATCGGAACTCGGCATGGAAGTGGTGGAGAAAGAAATGCGTTCGCTGGAACAGAATGCCGCCAAATGGGAACAGCTGCCGGAAGACGAGCAGCTGGTGAAGTTCTGCGGCGTGTTCCGCAAACACTGCAACAAGGGCAACGTTTGCCTAATGGGCTCGCTCGCGCCGGATTATGGAACGCTGAGCCCCGAAATGCAGGAGAAAGTACAACAAATGGCAAACGCAATACTGGATTGGATGACGGGTTGCCTCGAACAGGGCCGGAAACACAAACGGTTCCGTTTTAAAGGCGACGCGGGAGACAGGGCGCTGCTCGTGATCTCCAACCTCCAGTCCTCCCTTTTATTATCCCGCGTGCTGGGGCCTTCGGCGTTTAACCGCATCAGCAGGCGGTTGCTGCAAGACCTGGGCGCTAAAAAAACGTAAAGCATGAAAAGAGTCGTTATAACCGGCATGGGCGCTATCACGCCGTTGGGGAACAATGTAGCCGCTTTCTGGGAAAACCTGGTGGCGGGAAAAAGCGGCGCGGCCACTATTACCCGTTTTGACGCGGGCAAGTTCAGAACGCGTTTCGCCTGCGAGCTGCACGGCTACGATCCTTCGCTGGCGCTGGACAAAGCGGAGCTTCGCAAAACCGATCCTTTTACGCAATACGCGCTGTCCGCCACCGCGGAAGCCGTGGCCGATTCAGGCCTGGACTTCAGCGCCATGGACCCTTTCGACACCGGCGTGATCTGGGGTTCCGGCGAAGGCGGCATGCAAACGTTCGAGGAGCAGGTGACCGAATACGTGGAAGGCGGCTACAACCCGCGTTTCAGCCCGTACTTCGTGCCGCGGCTCATCGCCAACATGGCGTCGGGCATGATCTCCATCAAATACGGCCTGATGGGCATCAACTATACGACGGTTTCCGCCTGCGCCACTTCCAACACGGCCATCATGGACGCGCTGAATTACATCCGCCTCGGGAAGGCCAAAGTGATGATCACCGGCGGCTCGGAAGCGCCGATCACGCCTGCGTCCATCGGCGGGTTCTGCGCCATGAAAGCCATGTCTGTCCGCAACGACGATCCCGCCACGGCTTCGCGGCCCTTTGACGTAGCGCGCGACGGCTTTGTAATGGGCGAAGGCGCGGGCGCTTTGATACTGGAAGAATACGAGCACGCCAAAGCAAGAGGCGCGAAAATTTATGCGGAGCTGGCGGGCGCGGCCATGACGGCGGACGCCTATCATATGACCGCCACGCATCCCGAAGGGCTCGGCGCGTTCCAGGCCATGAAATTCGCGCTGGAAGACGCGGGCATCAACAAAGAAGAAGTGCATTACCTCAACGCGCACGCAACGTCCACACCGGTAGGGGACCTGAGCGAAATAGCCGCCATCACGCGGATGTTTGGCGACAGCCCCGCGCACCTGCATATCAGCGCCACCAAATCCATGACGGGCCACCTGCTCGGCGCGGCCGGCGCCATCGAGGCCATCGCTTCCGTAAAAAGCATTACCGATAACCTCATTCCGCCGACCATCAATACGCAGGAGCTGGATCCCGGTATTCCCGCGGGCTTGCAGATCGTATTGCGCTCGGCGCAGGAGAAGGAAGTGAAAGTAGCGATCAGCAATACTTTCGGCTTTGGCGGGCACAACGGCATCGTGGTGTTCAAAAAAGTATAGCTTCAGGAAATTGTGCAATAAAAAAAGGTTGCTTCATTATCGAAGCAACCTTTCTTTTTTATCAGTCAAATAGGGAATCAGTCCTGTAATATCCACATCACCTCATTCACATTGTCGCCGTTAGCGTACTGGCGGCGGATGGCCTCGTCCAGGTTTTTGTTGTTGTAGCTGAGCTCGTTGGGCGGGTAGAGCCAGCGTTTGGGGAACTGCGTGCTCGGCGTGTTGAGGTTCGTGCCGGAGTTGAGCACGAATTCGGGATAGCCCGTGCGGCGCTGTTCGTACCAGGCGGTGTAATTGCAGCCGTGGAGGAAACCCGCGAGATATTTTTGCGTGATGATCTGTTTCAGCTGCTCCGCCGTGCTGCCGGTGAGGGCGTTCGCGGTTACGTACCCCTGGATGTAAGTATCGTCGATCTTCATGTCGTGATGATAGTCGGATACATCGGGCGTGTAAAAGGCGGTGAATTGCATGGCGCTGGTGATGCCCGCCGCGTAGTATTCCTGCGCGGTAGTGCCTGTGATCCAGCCTCTGAGCGCCGCTTCGGCGAGTACGAACTGCAGCTCCTGGTAGCTGTAAAGGCTTACGGGCTCGGCGTTCACGAGGTTCACATAACGGTTGTTGAGGTCGGAGTAATCTTTGGACACGCGCATCGTTTGCAGGTCGGGAAATGCATCGGAAGGTTCCGCGCCAAGGTATGCGTCCCAATCGGATGCCGTCATGCCACCCTGTATCTTTACCGGGGAAGGTTTGGCATAGTAGAACAGCCGGCGGTCGCCCATGGCTTTCAGCGGATCGATCAGCGTGGCGGACAGCATCGTGTAGTTGGACTTTACAAACGAGTTGCGGGAACCCGCTGGCACGTCGGACCAGGGATAGTTCTGTCCGGCGGTAGCATTGTAGGTCAGCGCGAAGTTGTCCGAATAGCTGCGCATCAGCGGCCGGTTGGCCACGATGTCCTTAAACCGGGTGACCACTTTCAGATCGGCGTCGCCGGTCTTTTTCCAGAGCTGCATCAGCACGTGCAGCTGGAAGCTGTTGGCGAGCCGCTGCCAGTTGTCCGTTTTGCCGCCGTAGATCGGATCGCCTTTAAAATTGGCGCCGGTGGAAAAGAGGATGTTGGCGCTGTCCAGCTCGTTGAGGATACCCAGGAACACTGCCTTCTGCGCATCGTAACGCGGCTGGATGACGTCCTCCGATTCCCCTTTAATGGCCTCGGAATAAGGGATGTCGCCCACCTGCATAGTGGTCAGGTAAAACTGCCAGGCGCGGATAAAATGCCCGAGCCCGCTGTAGGAGCGGCGCAGCTCCTCGCTGGTGGCGGCGTCAATCATAGGCGGAATGTTGCGCAGTACGGTAAGCCTGCCAAAACCCGTTCTGCCGAGGCGGTTGTACTGGAAGTTTTCCTGGCCTTCGCCCCAGGTGAGATATTTACCAAGCAGGAACGGCTGCATAAAACCTTTGGTGTCGGAAATGCTGCTTTCGGTGATGCTGAGGATCATGCCGGTGGCGAGCATTTCAGAGCTGGCCTGGGTGGTCCTGTTCGGGTTGGTATTGATCTTTTCAAACTTGGAACATCCCGTGCCAAGCATTACCGCCAGCGGGATGGAAAGAATATATGCGAGTTTTCTGTGTGTCATGTGTTGCTGTTTTGATGATGGATGTGCTTAGAAACCGACCCTGAAATTGATGCCGACCATTCTTTGTGAAGGCGAGTTCAGGTTCTCGTCGTCCACGTCGGGATCGGAAAACCTGAAATTGGTGAACAGGAGCAGGTTTTGCGCGGTAACGGACACGGAGGCGTTTTTAATGCCTGATTTGCCGAATGCACTGGCAGGGAACTGGTATCCCAAAGACACTTCCCTCACTTTGACGAAGCTTTTGCTTTGTATGCCGAAATCGCCTTCGCGGAAGTTTTGCGTATAGTCCTGGTAGGACACGGCCACGTCGTTAGGCGCATATTTGCGCGTATCGCTGGTGATGTTGCCGTAGTTGTCGTAGGTCACCGTTCCGGAAGTTACTTTTACGCCTTGGCCCACGTAGTTCGTTTTCCCGTTCACCACTTCATCATAACGCCATGCGTTGTCCGTATCGGGATGCGTGCCGGTGTCGTACATCTTGTCGTTAACGTAATTGTACATCACGCCGCCGATACGCCCGTCCACGTTCAGCCCGAGGGTGAAGTTGCGGTAACGGAAAGTGTTGATGAAACCAAAGCTGAACTTCGGATCGTAATAACCGTATTTCATCACGTAATCGCTCTCGACCGGGTAGCCGTTGTTGTGGATCACGTTGCCTTCGGGGTCACGCAGCCAATAGTAGTCCGTGTTCACGTCTTTGCGGCCGCCTTTTACCACCCAGGGCGTTTTGGCGGAGTAAACGGAATCGATGTCCTTGTAATAACGGTGCTGGTTGGACAGGTTGATGGTAGTGGCCCATTCGAAGTTGCCGCTTTTGATCACGGAGCCGGCGAGCGTTATCTCAACGCCTTTGCGCACATAGGTTTCATCGGTATTGATGAGCGTGCTGCCAAAGCCGGACGATTCGGGGATAGTAGCGGAAACCTGCTGGTTGAAATAGAATTTGTTAAAGTAAGCCACGTCTACGCTCAGCCGCTTGCGGAAAAGGTAGGCAGCCGTACCGATCTCCCATGTGCGGGCGGAGCTGGGCAGCAGGCCGGAGGAGCCCAGCAGGTTGCCGGGATAATAAGCGGCGTTCATGTTATTCCAGGCGGCTGTGGTAGTGGAATAGAGGCGGTTGGTGGCGTACACGCCGGCCGGTGTTTTAAACGTCGCCCATGATCCGCGGATCTTCCACATATCCACAAAGGCGGGCATTTTCATCAGCTCGGACAGTACCACGCTGGAACCAATAGAGGGATAAAAATAGGCGCGGTTCTCTTTCGGCTGGGAGGAGTTCCAGTCGTTCCTGCCGGTCGCGTCGATGAAGACGGCGTTTTTCCAGCCGATGGCGGCGCGGCCGTAAAGACTGTTCACCTGCCTGCTGGAATAGCCCGGCGAAATGGTGGGCGGCTCCACGGAGCCTGCCAGGGAAAGGAAGGTAGGGGATGTAAGGCCGTTCTTGGTGCTGGCGGAAAGACTTTCATCTATCCAGAAATAAATGGTGCCGCCGCCCATCACGTCGAAGGTGAAGTCGCCGGCCTTTTTGTTGTAGCTGAGCATCACGTCGTCGTTGGTGCTCCAGCCGTAGGTCTTATTGATCGTATAACGCCCCTTTGCATTCCAGCCGCCGCGGGTGGAGTAGATGTTCGCGGCAGGGTTGGTAAAGGTTTCCTTGTTGTCGTACACGTCGTAACCGATACGCACGAGCAGGTTGAGGTCCGGCGTGAATTTGTAATTCGCGGTAAGGCTTGCATTCACGGTATTCTGCTGGATGCCGTTGAGCTTTTCGTACGCGATCAGGTAGGGATTGTCGTACCAGTTCGTATACATCCAGTTCTGCGTTTGATTGGGCACTTTCCAGTAGTCGCGGTAGTCGCGGATGTCGTATTCCGGGCCGGTCCACATGGTGAGCTGGTAAATATAGCCCTGGTTGCCGTAACCGGAGCCCCAGATCTGCGGCGCCATTCTTTTGCTGACGCCCACATGGCTTTCCAGCGTGAATTTATCGGTGGCTTTCAGCTCGCCGCCCAGCGTGAAGTTGTACATGTTCAGCTTGGCGTTGGGGAACTGGCCTTTCTGGTAAATGTGGTTCAGCGAAGCGCGGAAGCTGCCGTATTTTCCGCTCTGCGAAACGCTGATGTTGTTATTGGCGATGAGGCCCAGCTCCATGAAGTTCTTCAGGTTGTTTTTGCCGAGCGATTTCAGCGGGCGGTCGTCCTCGAACTGTTTGGTTTCGGGGTTCCAGTCGCGCGCGGTTTCCCCGATATCCAGCTTGGGGCCCCATACGTAGTCGTTGTCGATCTGCCCGTTCTGCCCGCGGCCGTAAGAGCTTTGCACTTTGGGTATGGCGAGGAAGCCGGTCTGCAGCATCGTGTTGCTGTTGATGTTCACACGGAGCCCTTCGCCCGCGCCTTTTTTGGTGGTAATGAGCAGCACGCCGCCCGCGGCGCGGGAACCGTAGAGCGCGGAAGCGGTGGGGCCTTTCAGCACGTCGATGCTTTCGATGTCGTCCGTGGGAATGTCGCGCAGGCTGATGTTGCCGTAAGGCACGCCGTCGATTACCAGCAGGGCGCCT
>CBINIO010000139.1:0-9277 GCA_966250725.1 uncultured Chitinophaga sp. | reverse complement strand
AATACTCGGTAAAACATTATCCGGACACAATTCAATCGTGGAAAAAGGAAGGGAACTACTTTTATTTCTATACCTCCACCACCATCCTCGAACTACGGGTCATTTCGGACAAGATCGTCCGTTTCCGCTATGCTGCCGACGGGCAGTTCCAAAGGGATTTCTCCTACGCGCTCAGCGAAAAGCTGGAAGAATCCCCCGAATACTTCGAGATCCGCGAATGGGCAGACTCCTTCGAGATCATCACCACCGCCATACGCGTGTTCGTAGCGCGCGAGAACCTGCGGATCACCATCACCGATATCGCCGGGCGGATCATCAACCAGGACGAGACCGGCTTTCACTGGCAATATTACCTCCAGAAAGGGGGCAAGATCGTATACTGCACCAAGCTGATCCAGGAAGGGGAATCCTTCTACGGCCTGGGCGACAAACCCACCGAGCTGAACCTGCGCGGCAAACGCGTGGAGAATTTCGGTACGGACGCTTACGGCTTTAACAAGGACACCGATCCCCTCTACCGCAACATCCCGTTCTATTACGGCCTGCACAACGGCATCGGGTACGGCATCTTCTTCGACAATACCTTCCGCACCCTTTTCGATTTCGGGAAGGAAAGGGAGGACGCCAGCAGCTTCTGGGCGCGCGGCGGGGAAATGAACTATTACTTCATTTACGGGCCGGAGCTGCTGAAGGTGGCCGAATCCTACGCGCGCATCACCGGTACGGCGGAGCTGCCTCCGCTGTGGGCGCTCGGTTACCACCAGTGCCGCTGGAGCTACTTCCCGGACACCAAAGTAAAAGAGATCGCTAAAACCTTCAGGGACAAGGGCATCCCCTGCGACGCCCTGTACCTGGACATCGACTATATGGAAGGTTTCCGCTGCTTTACCTGGAGCAAGGAATATTTCCCCGATCCGAAAGGCCTGCTGTCAGGGCTGGCGGCGGACGGTTTCAAGACCGTCGTGATCATCGACCCCGGCATCAAGGTGGACCCGGATTACCCCGTGTACCAGGAGCTGCTGCAAAAAGGCTACGCCTGCAAACGCGCGGACGGCGCGCCGATGGAAGGCGATGTGTGGCCCGGCAAATGCGTGTTCCCCGACTTCACCGATCCCAGGGTGCGCGAATGGTGGAGCGGGCTTTTCAAAGACCTGACGGCCAACGGCGTGCGCGGCGTATGGAACGATATGAACGAGCCCGCCGTGTTCGAGCTGGGCACTTTCCCGGAAGACGTGCGGCATGATTACGACGGCCAGAACGTGAGCCACCGCAAGGCGCACAACGTGTACGGCCATCTTATGAGCAAAGCCACCGCGGCCGGGCTCAAAAAACATTTGATGCCGCACCGCCCCTTCGTGATCACCCGCTCCGCCTACTCCGGCACGCAGCGCTGGAGCTCCGTATGGACGGGCGACAACATCGCTTCCTGGGAGCATCTCTGGCTGGCCTCCGTGCAATGCCAGCGCCTTTCCGTTTCCGGCCTCTCCTTTGCCGGCAGCGATATCGGCGGCTTTATCGGCGAGCCCGACGGCGAGCTGTACACCCGGTGGATACAGCTCGGCGCCTTTCACCCGCTGATGCGCACCCACTCCGCCAGCAACGAGACCGGTTTTAACCAGGACCCCTGGAGCTTCGGCCCCGAATATGAGGCCGTCGTAAAATCGTTTATCCAGCTCCGTTATAAGCTCCTTCCCTACATCTACACCACCTTCTGGCAATATGCCGCCTACGGCACGCCCATGATGCGCCCGCTGGCGTTCGTGGCGCAGAACGATCCCAACACGCACGATCTCAACCACGAGTGGATGCTGGGAGACAGCCTGCTGATCAGCCATGTGAGCGAAGCCGGCATGACGTCCAAATCCGTGTACCTGCCCGAAGGCGACTGGTATTATTATTTCAACGACGAACGTTTCACCGGCGGCCAGGCCGTTACCATTCCCACGCCGCTGGCCGAAATGCCGCTGTTCGTAAAAGCCGGTTCCGTAGTAGCGCAATATCCCGACATGCAGTACGTGGGCCAGAAAAAGATCCTGGAAATGATATTGCAGGTATACTACGGCGAAGGCACCGAGCACAGCATCCTGTACGAAGACGCGGGCGATCATTATGCCTATAAGACCGGCCAGTACAACCTCGTGCGTTTCAAACAGACTTCCGGCGCGCAGCAGTTCCGCCTGAAGAAAAAATTCGTGGGCCGGTACGAAGCGGATTATACGCATCACCGCGTACGCGTACACGGGCTGCCTTTTACGCCGAAAGAATATGTGCTCGACGGCGCCGCGCATCCGCTTCTCCCCGAACACTTCGTGCAAGGCGTGGTAGAGCTGAAGCTCGAGCGCGAATTCGAGGAGCTGATACTCCGCTGATATCTTTTTTACAACATACCTGAACGGGGCCTGGAACGGTCCCGTTTTTTTTTATCCCGAATAAGCCCGCATGATGCTGCTGGCCGTCACCTGATCGAAAGACTGTGCAATCGCCGGCTTTTCCGGCGCATACTGTAAGCGTGTGGGCTTCCCGTCCGCATCTCACTTTCGTGCAAACACCGGCTTTTCCAGCGCAATACTGTACGATCATGCCGGGTAGCGAAAAATCGTTTGGCATAATATTTTAGCAGGTAAGGTATGACCCATATCCAGATCATCAGGGAACATTTGCTGCGCAACAAAAAGACGGTAGCGGTGGCGGAAAGCGTTACTGCGGGACTTTTGCAGTTTGCGCTGGCGGGCGCGGAAGATGCGGCGCAGTTTTTCCAGGGCGGTATTACGGCGTATAACCTTGGACAGAAGTACCGGCATTTGCAGGTAGAACCGATCCATGCGGCGCAATGCGATTGCGTGGACGAACAGGTGGCGATCGAAATGGCGAAAAACGTATGCAAGCTGTTCGGCAGCCAATGGGGTTTGAGCATTACGGGCTATGCAACGCCCGTTCCCGAATCGGACAACCAGCTGTACGCGTGGTACGCGATCGCGCATGGCGACGAGCTGCTGCTCGCCCAGCAGCTGCATGCCGGCTCCGGCTCGCCCGCCGCGGTGCAGGAATGGTATGCGGACATGGCGCTCACAGCTTTGGCGAACATCCTGTCCTACGGGCACGAGCAGGCGATCTGACGCAAAAAAAACGGCAGGTCTTTACACCCGCCGCTTTTCTTTGATGAACTGCTATTTGCGAAAAAAACTTTTTTTTCAGAACGGCTTTATTTCTTCCTCCGGCCTCACCCCGCTCCCATAATCGCCTTCCGGCGCGTGTATCGCTTCCCTTTCCTTTTTTGACGGCTCGTGCGTGATCTCCGTACGTCCTTCCTTATCGCTGGGCTCGTTCAATTTCCTGGCGTTCTTTGCCGCCATTTCATCACCCACCAGATCGGACATCACCACGTGCTTTTTGGCAGTGGCGCCGGAAATGACCCTGTTCTTTCCTTTCATCAGCGCCTCATACCCGTCTTTGGCCACTTTGGCGGGATCGTCGAGTTTCTTTTCCTTGTATGTAACGGTATGCTGCTGGTGTGCCTTGTGAAAAAAGTCTGTATCCGTAGCGCCCGGCAGCAATGCCGTAATGGTGATGTTCCTGTCTTCCATTTCGTTCGCCAATGCGGCGCTGAAAGAAAGCACGAATGCCTTGGTGGCGGCGTAAACGGACAGCAGCGGCATGGGCGTGGCGCCTGCTTCGGAAGCCAGCTGCAATATTTTCCCGTCGTTGCGCTGCACCATATCGCGGAGGAACAGTTTGGTGAGGGAAATAAGCGCAATGATGTTCAGCTGGATGATATCGATGTCGCGCTCCAGCTCCGTATCGATGAACGATCCCCATTCGCCCTGCCCCGCGTCATTCACCAGCACGTCTATCGTAATGCCCATGTCCTTTACAAAAGCATACACTTCTTCCGCCGCTCCGGGCAAAAAAAGATCTTTCGCATGGGGCGTGATTTCCACACTATAGGCATTTTTCAACTCATCGGTCACTTCCTGCAACCGTTCTTTATTTCTCGCTACGAGTACAAGATGATGACCGCCCGCCGCGAACAGTTTCGCCAGTTCGTAGCCGATACCGCTGGTGGCGCCGGTGATCAGCGCATAACGGTTCCTGTTGTCTGTTTGCTGCTGTTGCCTATCATTCAGGTTTTTGTGTTGCGTCTGCCGGTGTTTTCAGGATGCCGTTCACCAGCTTCTTCCATTGGAAATGCGAATAACCCATCATCGCGCCGAGCGCAATGAAAAAGTTGCGCACCTTGTCCCAAAAATATTTCACGCCGGTGTTCGGCACTTCGTTCCTTCCGTACACGCCGGCTTTTACTTCGCGCCCTTTCAGCTCTACCATAAAAGAACTGGTAGCATACCGTTGAAAGAAATGCGAGATGCGTTGTTTGTCGCTGCCCGGGCGTGCTGCGGGGCGTACGCGCATGATAAAGGAAAAGCTGGCATCTGGCACGTAGATCTGCTCGCGGATGTCTTCCACCATCACCCAGTCGAAGCCTTCGCCTTCGCTGCTGCCCGGGCCGGGGATATTGATGCGGATATAATCGCCGGGTATCGCCATCCTGTCCTGCGGGAAACCCGCTTTGTTCACCAGCTGGAAAGACGCGCTGGCGGCGCCGCTCAGGTCTTTCCAGTTATTGACGGACAACAGCCTGTTCATGGCTTTTTCAAACAGCAGCCGCGCTTCATCCTGGCTCGGGAGAATGATCGACTCGCAGTCGTTCGTGCTGTGGCCGGTCAGTTGCGGCGGTATCGCGAGCGTAATGTCAATGGTTTCCATGCTTCCGTGCTTTATGGTGTAAAAAGAGAAAACTATGCCATATAAACAGCCATGCACCGCGGCAGCAGCCGCGTTGGCATCATTTTTCCATGTTGAATGTAACAACAGAAGGAAACTATGAACGGATTTTCGCCATGGTATGCGGCTGTATACCAGGCCCTTGCGGACGGGCCCATGCAAACGCTGTACAACCATTCGCTGCATGGTTACGCGATAGCGGCGCAGCTTACGGGCAATGCTTTATGGCTCGTGATCACCTGGCCGAAAGGCGGGTCCATGGCGGTAAGAACGGCGTATGCGCCGGATGCGTACATGCAGCTCACGGCGGCCGAACCTGCTGAAACCGGTGTGCTCTTCCGGCTGGAATCGCCGATGGGCAGGCATATCGTACAGCTGCGGTATGCAGCGGGCAGCTTGCCGCTTTTTCATTGCACCGTGCGTTTTATTCCTTCCCGTCCTTTCATTTTCCCTTTCTGGCCGCGCGACCTGGTGATGCTGGGCAAATCCGCGCTGCCCGAAGGGCGCGTGCATATTTCACAAAAGGGCCATCGTTCGGGATTGTTATACTTCAGCCTTACCAAACCCGCCATCGGTTCCGTCATGTATTTCCAGCATCTCGGCTCGCTGAAGGATTATAACGAAGACACGCGTACCGAAGCCAGCGACGCCGTGGGCGGCCAATGGCCGGAGATCGGGTTCGCATTGCCGCCGGGCGGCGTTCCTTTGAAAGCGGGAAAAGAATATACCGTATCCGACGCAACACTGCTGTTTACCGGCGCCATTCCGAAAAACGAATTCGACCAGGCGGAACAATTCCTGGAAATGCTGTCGGAAGTTTATCTCCATACGCCAAAACCAGATACGGAATACCACAACTGGCCGGACATTCTGCGGAAATCGTTGCACAATCTTCAGCACAACCCCGGCTGCTGGCAGCAATTCGGGCAAAATAATTTCCTGAACGCTTACGTGAGCGACTATACGACGCCGCCAGAGACCATGGTGCAGATGGCCGTGCTGCTGCCGCTGATGGATTATGCGGAATGGAGCCGGGAGAAGATCACGCTGGCAAACGTGATCAAAAAAGCCATTCCTTCATTCTACGATCACAACATCGGATCGCTGGGCAGATGGCTGCCATCGCAGGAGGACAACCTGGACCGCTCGGAAGAACATAAAAAAGCGCGCATCATGGATTCCTGGTACCTGCACCATCCGCTGCTGAACCTCGGCAGGCTGGCCGCGAAAGGCGACCGGCAGGCGGAAGGGATCTTTCTTTCTTCCCTTGATTTTATGATCCGCGTAGCGCGGCATTTTCAATATGAATGGCCCGTGTTCTACAACCTCGATACGCTGGAAGTGGTAAAGGCCGAAACATCGCCGGGGAAAGGCGGGGAAAAGGACGTGGCGGGCATTTACGCGCACATCCTGCTGCAGGCTTACGAGCTGACGGGCAAACGGAAATATTTGTCCGAGGCCAAAAAAGCTGCGCGTACGCTCAACAATAAAGGGTTCGACCTGTTCTACCAGGCCAACAACACCGCCTTTTCCGCCATCGCCCTGCTAAAGCTGTTCGGGTATACGGGTGAAAAAAATTTCCTCCGCCTCAGCTATCTCTGCATCGCCAACCTTATGCGCAACAGCGCCATCTGGCAATGCGGCTATGGCAACGGGAGACATATCAGCACTTTTTTTACGCTCTTCCCGCTGGACGATGCGCCTTACACCGCGGTGTACGAAGAGCTGGAATGTTTTTCCGCCTTTCACGAATATCTCCGTCTTGCGAAAGACCAGCCCGTTCCCGCTTCTGTTTCGCTGCTGCTGGCCGAATACATCCGTTACCTGCTGCACCGCTCCGTATATTATTACCCGCCGCAGCTGCCGCAGGAAATGATCAGCCCGGAACCCAAGACCGGCGAGGTGGACGCGCGGCTCTGGATACCGCTGGAAGACCTGCAGTTCGGCTTTCATCAATCAGGCACCGTAGGGCAGGAAGTATATGGGTCGGGACTGGCGTTCGCGGTAGTGCCACGGCATTATTTCAGGTTCAAACATCATGACGTGATGCTGTTCACCGACTATCCCTCCACCGGTCACCGCGCGGGCAGGAACGGCGCCATGCATTTCACCGTGCAGGGCGACGAACGCATGACCTGCCGGCTGCTGCTGTACCGGCCTGACGGCAAGGCGCTTACTTCCGTAAAAGTGACGGGCAAACGCGGGAAACACATCACCACCTATCAGCCCCGCCCTGCCGGCGGCGGAACGCTGAGCGTACAGATACACGGCAACCAGCAAATCACTGTTCAACTCAACAAAAAATTACACCATGGAAAACGCACCTGACATTCACGGCCGCATATTTGAAGACAGCACCGCGATCGTTACCGGCGGCACCACCGGCATCGGCCGGGCCATCGTATTGCTGCTGGTGCAGCAAGGCGCCAAAGTGCTCTATTTCGGGCGGCACGAAAAAGAGATACGCGAGGTAACGGAAGAGCTGACAAAAATGAGCCTTCACCACAACGCCAAAGGCATTATCGCCGATGTATCGAAAAAGGAAGACATCACTTACGTCTTCAAGGAAGCGGACGATTTTCTCGGCCGGCCCGACATCCTGGTGAACAATGCCGCGCTCGGCTACCAGGGCGTTATGACGGGAGCTTATGAAGACTGGCAATACATTCTGCAGGTGAACATGCTGGGATACCTCGCCTGCGCGCATGAAGCGGTGAAGCGCATGAAAGACAAAGGCGGCGGCCACATCATCAACATCGGCTCCATGAGCGCGGACAAACGGGAAGAAGGGAGCTCCGTGTATGTAGCCACCAAAGCGGGCATACAGGGTTTTTCGGAATCGCTGCGCAAAGAAGTGAACCCGCTGGGCATCAAGGTAACCCTGATAGAGCCCGGCGCCGTGAGCACCGATATGCAGCCCGGCACGGAAGAAGACAAACGGGAAAAGGAAAAAAACATGAAGATGCTGAAACCTGAAGACATCGCGCAGTGCGTGCTGTACGTACTGACGCAATCCAAACGCTGCGATGTGGTGGAAGTGAAGATCCGGCCGCATCTGCAATTGATCTAAACATACGTATATGAAAAAACGTTCCTGGCTTTATCTCAACAGCCTCACCCTGGCCTTTGTCGCAATACTGCTGATATGCCTTTGCGCGCAGGCTTTCACGGGGTTGCAGCAGTACAACGACGAGCTGGAGAAAATGGGCATGCCCGCCGTCTCTTTCGCGGCGTACCTTATCAGTCCGCATTTCCTGGAAGCGACCTTTGAGAACTGGGAAAGCGAGTTCCTGCAAATGGCGATGTACGTGGTGCTGACCGTGTGGCTGCGGCAGATCGGGTCGGCGGAATCGAAAGACCCATACAAAAAGGAAGAGGTGGACAGGGAGCCGAAGCCCGGCCCGGACGCGCCGTGGGCGGTCAATAAAGGCGGCTTCTGGCTGAAGCTGTATAAACATTCTTTGTCGCTGGCGTTCCTGCTGCTGTTTCTGATCTCTTTCGGCCTGCATTTCAAGGGCAGCCTCGGGCATTACAACATCACGCAGATCGGCGAGCACAAACCGGCGGCCACGGCGGCGGAATATTTTCTCAACTCGAAATTCTGGTTCGAGTCGTTCCAGAACTGGCAAAGCGAATTTTTGTCGGTGGCCTCGATCGTGTTCCTCTCTATTTACCTGCGGCAGTGGGGTTCTCCTGAATCGAAGCCGGTGGATGCGCCGCATATGGAGACGGGGAAGTAGCGTTGATGGCGGCGTGGATGTGGCGGGTATCGTACCGCAGCAGCTTTTCGAGCACGCCGTGCAAAACGCGCGGCTCTACGGGTTTGCGGAGGTAGCCGTCCATGCCGAGACGGAGGAATTCCTGCTCCTGCTCCTTAAATGCGTCCGACGAAACGGCCACAACGGGAATATGTTTCAGCTGCGGGTCGTTCCGGAGGTATTGGAAGGTGTCGCGGCCGCTCATTACGGGCATGTGAAGGTCCATCAGTATCACGTCGGGTTTGAGGCTGCGGGCCATTTCCACGCCTTCGGCGCCGTCGTGGGCGAACGATACGCGGGTAATGCCGAGGCGCGCCAGGAAATGTTTCATGATGGTGTGATCGATGTCGTTATCGTCCATTACCAGTATCCCGGCATCCGGGGGAAGGGCGGGCAGCTCGGCGGGCGCGGCAGGCGTTTCCCGCACTTCGCCGCTCACCAGCAGCGGCAGCGTGACGATAAAGTTGCTGCCTTCGCCGGGCGCGCTGCTTACGCGAAGGTTCCCTCCCATGGCCTCCGCCTTGCGTTTGGCGATGGCGAGGCCCAGGCCGCTGCCGCCGAACTGGCGGTACAGCTCACGGTCGCCCTGCTCGAAAGGCTCGAGGATCGCGTCTATCTGGTCGTCCGTAATGCCTTTCCCCTCGTCGCACACCTGCAGGAAAATGGTGGTCTGCTTATGAAAACAGCGCACGCGGATATTTTTGCCGCGCGGCGTGCATTTCAGCGACATCGACAGGATG
>CBINIO010000138.1:0-9297 GCA_966250725.1 uncultured Chitinophaga sp. | reverse complement strand
CAGTTATAAATATCTCACTTAAAGACTTGCTGTTGATGAACCCGGGGTCGGTAAGGGTATTCAGGAAAAGATAGAGTTCCCGCTGTTCTGTGCTGTTCAAGGGTATGCCGTCTTTCACCAGCGGGTCTACGGTCGGGGTTTGTTCGATCCCCGCAGCATAATGCGAAAATACGTTGAACAGGTCATAAAACCTGCCGTCGTGCATATAGGGCGGACTTTTGACCACGTTGCGGAGCGAAGGCACCTTGAATTTCAGGTAATCGCCGGAGCTGTTCGTGATGCGCATGCGCCCGACATCGTTGAGGTAGCGGTTGTATGGCAGGCCGTTGTTGCGGAACGAGCCGTCGGTGAACAATGGCTCTTTGTGACAGGCGGCGCATTTGGCCTGGAACGTGGCGTAGCCGCCCGCTTCCTCGGCGGTGAACTTCACGCCGGGAGCGCCGCGCATCACGCTGTCGTATTTCGAGTTGAAGGAATTCATGGTAGCCATGAACTGCGCCAATGCTTTGAAAAGTTTTTGCGAATTGATCTCGCCTTCGCCAAAAGCGTCGCGGAAAAGCCCGCGGTATTTGGCGTCCGCATTCAGCCGGCTGATGAGCCGCCCGAGGTCTTCGCCCATTTCGTTGGGGTCGGTGATGGGGGTGAGCGGTTGTATTTCGAGATGGTTCACACCGCCGTCCCACATAAAATCCTTTTGCCAGATGAGGTTGAACAATCCCGGTACGGAGCGGATGCCGTTGCGGTTGTCGATACCATGACTCAGCGGATGATCAAAGTGCGCGAAAGCGGCGAACTGCTGGTGGCAGAAGCCGCAGGAAATAGTGCTGTCGCGGGAAAGGCGTGGGTCGTAGAACAGCCGCCTGCCCAATGCGATACCTTCCTTTGTGAGCGGGTTGCCGCTGAAATCGTATACGGGCGCGGGGAAATTGGACGGCAATTCGAGGGTATAAGGGGTTGGCCCGGGTCTTACATCCCCGTTTCGCCGGCAGCTCCAGATAAGGAGGAACAGGCAGCCTGCATATATCAGATATTTTTTCAAAGGTCGGTGACGTCTGTAATCCTGAACATGGAACGGTAATTCGTGGCAACCTTCCAGGCGGCTTCGCCGGGCACGTGAATGGTGGCGGTTTCGCTGAACTTCACGAGGTTGACGCCGGTGAACCAGTTGAACAGGTCTGCCGTGAGCGTCAGCTGCGGTTTGCGCGTGAGGCCTACGGTGAGGCTGATCGGGCTTAACAGCTCCACGTCCTGCACGGCGTTGAAGTCGCCTTTAAAACCGCCGATGTGAAAAGTAAGCGCATGCCCCGCCTCCGGGGACACCGGGCTGCTGCCTTCCATCTTCGCCATGATGTAGCCGCAGTTCCAGCTCCAGAACATGCCGTTCACCGGGTCCAGCGCCCCGGTTTGCGCGCCGCTGACATTGCGCACGCTGTCCACTCCTATTTTGAAAGTAATGCCCCTGTATTCGCCCACAGGCGCCTTGAATGAGATGGTTTTTGAAGCGGCGGCGTTCTCGTCCACTAAAAAATACGTGTCGGGGATGAGCTGCCTGCCGTTGTCCATCTTTATGAGGGAGATGTTGCTGATGTAATACTTGAAAGTGGTGACGTTGAACGTTTCGCCGTTCGCATTGGTGTAATTGCCGGTGTTGAGAACGAGGGGCGCGCCGTTGACGACGTTCTTAAAACTGACCTGGATGTTCCCCTGCTCCTGCTTTTCTTTTTTACAGGCGATGCAGAACAAAAAAAGCAGGGCGAGCAGGTAATATGGCTTCATGGTCCGGAGTTGTGTACTACTAATTTACATAAAAAAACGCTGCAAAACCGGCGGCTTTGCAGCGTTTTATAAAGATGGGGGAAGTTATTTCGTGCGGTAACCCCTTGCACCGTAGAACAGCACGATCACGAAACAGATCAGCGGCACGATGAAGGAGAAGGCGGTGGAATAGTTTTTCGCCAGCACGCCCATCACGATCGGCACCAGGGCGCCGCCCACGATGGACATAATGATGAAAGAAGAGCCCGTTTTGGTATGCGGCCCCAGGTCTTTTACGCCAAGCGCAAAAATGGTGGGGAACATGATCGACATAAAAAAGAAGATGGCTACCAGCGCGGAAACGGCGAGCACGCCATGTCCCATGATCACTATCGCACACAAGAAGATGTTGATCAGCGCATATACGGCGAGCAGCACGTTCGGCGCTATCCTGCGCATGATGGCGGTGCCCGCGAAACGGCCGGCCGTAAATAACGCGAGACCGACGCTGAGCAGCAGCGACGCTTTTTTGTCCGTACCGCCTTCCATGTGTTCGGTAACGTAGTTGATGAACAGCGCGCCGATGCCCACCTGGGCGGCTACATAAAAGAACTGCGCGATCACGCCGAGCACAAAGTGCTTGTGCTGGAAAAGCCCTTTGCCCGCCGGTGCGTCTTTTTTCACCTCTTCCACCGCAGTGATCTCCGGTAAAGTGGTGCGGTAAAACAGGAACGCGATCAGCAGCACTACCAGCGCCATCACGATGTACACCATTTGTACGGAACCCAGGTCGGAACCGGCCCCGGCGCCTTCTTCTCCATGGAAGAACAGCTGCATGCCGATGATGGGCCCAAGGAAAGAGCCCAGCCCGTTAAAACACTGGCTCAGGTTCAAACGCTGCTCTGAAGTGGCCGGGTCGCCCAGCACGGTCACGTACGGGTTGGCCGCGGTTTCAAGAAAAGTGAGCCCGGATGCCAGCACGAACAGCGCCAGCAGGAAAAAATTGAAGTTCGCAAAATGCGCGGAAGGGTAAAACAGCGCCGCGCCAGTCGCGTACAGCAGCAGCCCGAATATGATACCCGATTTGTAGCCGAAACGTTTCATCAGCAAGCCGGCCGGCAGTGCCATCAGGAAGTATGCGCCGAAATAGGCGGCCTGGAGGTAGGTGGACCTCGCCTTGTCGATCGCCAGTGCATTCTGGAAGTGTTTGTTCAGCACGTCCAGCAGGCCGTAGGCCAGGCCCCACATAAAAAAGAGGCTGGTCACCAGGATGAAGGGAAACAGGTACTTCTGGCCGTTCTTCGGGCCGGAGCTGGTATAACTGGTTGTGGTAGCTGCGCCGCCTGCCATGTTATTGCGTTTTAGGTGAATGATGAATGGGTGGAATTTTTTTATTCGCTGATGGAACGGTCGAGGTGCGTATAACCGCCGTCCACATACACGATCTGACCCGTGGTGTGCGACGAGCGGCCGCTGAGCAGGAACACCGTCATGGCCGCGATCTCCTCGGACGTGGTCATCCTGTGCTCCAGCGGAATTTTTGAAACGATGGATCTTAATTTCTCCTGCGAATTGGGCAATGAGTTGATCCAGGTTTCGTACAGCGGCGTCCATACTTCCGCGGGGATCACCGTGTTCACGCGCACGGAATGCGGCAGCAGCTCCACGGCCCATTCGCGCGTGAGCGCATTGATGGCGCCTTTGGAAGCGGCGTAGCCGGATGTGTTGCCCTGCCCGGTGCTGGCCACTTTGGAGCCGATGTTCACGATATTGCCTTTGCTGGCTTTCAGGTAAGGCAGCGCAAAATGCGCGAGGTTGTAATAATGACTAAGGTTGTTTTGCAGCGAGGTCATGAATTTCTCCGGGCTGCCGCTTTCGAGGCCCACGCCGTCGTTGGCGCCCGCGTTATTGATCAGCCCGTCTATCCTGCCGAACTCTTTCACCGTAATGTCGATCACCTTCCTGCAATCGTCCGTAACGCCCAGCTCGGCCTGTATGCCAAGCGCTTTGCCTCCCTGCTGGCGGATGGCGGCCACGGTTTTGTCGTTGTCTTCCGCTTTACGGCCCGCGATCACGGCAATGCCGCCTTCGGCCGCAACGAGCTTTGCAATGGCTTCGCCGATGCCTTTGGCGCCGCCGGTAACGATCACTACTTTATCCTGTAACCCGAGATTCATTTTGATGTTCGTTTTTTAGTTGAGTTTATAAAATTCCACGGCATTGCCACCCATGATCTGCGCCTGCTCCGTTGCGGAAAGTTTGCCCGTGAATTGCCGCACGATGCCGAGCGCTTCGCCGTATTCGGCGGCCAGCAGGCACACCGGCCAGTCGGAGCCGAACATCAGCCTGCCCGGGCCAAAGGCTTCCAGCGCCACTTCGAGGAAGGGTATAAAATCTTCCTGCTTCCAGTTTTGCATGTCCGCCTCGGTCACCATGCCGCTGAGCTTGCAATACACATGCGGATGCTGCGCTATGCCGCGTATATGTTTTTCCCATCCTTTCAGCTCGCCCGTTTCGAAATCGGGTTTGGCAAGGTGGTCGATCACGAGCGGCTGTTCGCCGAACTTTTTCACGAACTCGTTCACGGCGGGCAGCTGGTGCGGGTACACGAGTATGTCGTACGTAAAACCGGCTTCACCCAGCGCTTTGACGCCTTTGCCAAAGTCGTCGCGCAGCAGGAAATTTTTGTCCGGCTCGCCCTGCACGATGTGGCGGAAACCTTTCAGCAGCGGGAATTGCGAATAATGCTCCAGCCTGCTTTTGATGTCCGCGGAGCGAAGGTCGGCCCAGCCCACGACGCCTTTGATAAATGTATTGTCCGACGCGAGCTGCAGCAGGAAGTCCGTTTCCTTTTCGCTCTGGTCCGCCTGTACGGCCACGCAGCCAGCCACGCCGTTCTCTTCCAGCACGGGCGCGAGGTCTGCGGGTAAAAAATCCTTCCGGATGACTGCCATTTCCTCCGTGATCCATGCGTCGCGCACGGGATCGAATTGCCAGAAATGCTGATGCGCGTCTATGATCATAACGTTGAAATGCCTTAAGCTATAAAGAATAAAAAAGGTCCATCACCACCCACTTCTCACCGGGTTTGGCGGCGGGTATGGCCTGCTGGAACGTCCACATAAAGGCTTCCCATTTTTGTACGATGGGGCTGGCCTCGTCCATGGCGTTCTTCCGTTCGAACGAAAAGGTGTCGTCCACTTCGAGTATCATCACCATGCGGGTGCCTGCGCGGTACATGTCGCAGCCGGTAATGCCCGCCGCGCGGATGCTTTCCTGGATCTCGGGCCATACGGCCTTGTGGATCTCCAGGTACTCTTCGATCAGTTTGGGATCGTCTTTCAGGTCCAGTGCGAGAACATGTCTTTTCATCCGTTGTCTTTTTAAAAGATCGAAATCCGGGAATGTTATTTTTTCCAGGCTACCGCTTCCTGTTTTGAAGTGCCGAGGCCGTCGATGCCCAGCTCTATCACGTCGCCGGCTTTCAGGTAGATCTGCGGGCTGAAGCCGAGTCCCACGCCCGCGGGCGTGCCGGTGGAGATCACGTCGCCCGGCAGCAGGCTCATGAACTGGCTGAGGTACGACACCACGTAAGGAATGTTGAAAATGAAGTTGGAAGTATTCCCGTCCTGCATTTTTTTACCGTTCACGGTGAGCCACAGGCGCAGGTTGTGCACGTCCTTTATTTCGTCTTTGGTAACCATCCAGGGGCCGAGCGGCGCAAAGGTATCGGAGCTTTTGCCTTTTACCCATTGCCCGTTCCTTTCCAGCTGGAAGGCGCGTTCGCTGTAATCGTTATGCAGCGCGTAACCCGCTACGTAATCCATCGCTTCGCCCTGTTCCACATAACTTGCTTTTTTGCCGATGATCACGGCCAGCTCCACTTCCCAGTCGGTTTTTTCGCTGCCGCGGGGGATCACCAGGTTATCGTTCGGCCCTACGAGGGACGAGGTGGATTTGAAGAACACGATCGGTTCCGTGGGAATGGCGGCGTTGGTCTCGCGCGCGTGGTCGGCGTAGTTCAGGCCGATGCAGATGATCTTCGACGGGCGCTGGATGCAGGAGCCCAGCCGGGTGCCTTCGGGCACTTTGGGGCATTTGTCCGCATTGGCGGCCCACCATTTCCCGAGACGGGCGATACCGTCCGTTTCAAAAAAACGTTCGCCAAAATCTTCCCCGAAAGCGGACACGTCGAACATGCCGGCTTCCGTTGCCACGCCGGGTTTTTCTTCCCCGGCCAATCCGAACCTTATTAATTTCATAATGCTATTTTATGTTTAAAGCTGTTTGTACCTGTTTGTAGCCGATGCGGCCGTTCACCACTTTGATCTCGTAATAATCCTCTTTTTCGCCGTCGGGCATCAGCAGCCCTACTACGCAATGATCTTCCGCCACCGCCTGGATGTACGGCTTCGCGCCCTCGGGCACGGGCAGCTCCAGCTCGCGGCGGATGCCGCCGTATTCGAGATAAACGCCTTTGGTGCGCGGCGTTTGCACGTCCTTCAGCCTTACGATGAAGTGCGCGATGATGCGGCCGGACTGCAATTCCTTGTCGTACGCTTCCAGCATCGGCTGCTGGCGGATGGCATCGCCCAGGCCGACGTATTTTTCCATGTACTGGTAAATGCGGCGCGGCGGCGAAGGCACCCAGTTGATCCGGAGCGAGGCCTTGTCCTGCGAGCCGTGGTAATACCGCGTGTCGCGGTTGGGTTTGATAAAGCCTACCCACACGCTGTTGGGCGCGTCCCAGAATATTTTATAGACCGCCGTGTCCGGGTATCCTTTGATGACCGGCAGATCGTTGAAGGTCCTTTCATATTTGAGCGTATCGACGGTGAAGTTGAAACGCACTGAGGAAGTGTCTTTGTCGCGGTCGAGGATGGTGACGGTGAACGTGCCGCCGGGAGTGGCGGGCACCACGGGATTTTCGTCGCTTTTGTATTCGTCCTTCTGCTTATCGGAAGAGCCGCTGTTGCAGGCCGCAAAAGCCAACGGCAACGCGAGGAACAATACCCGTGCAAAATGCCGGTTTGTCCGTTGGGTGGCGGGACGCGTGATATCGGTCGCTCTCATCAATTGTTGAGTTTGATAAAGCCGCCGTCTATCGGGTAGTCGCAGCCGGTGATGAATCCCGCTTCGTCCGAGCAGAGGTACAGGGCCAGGTATCCCACTTCATCGGGTTTCGCCATGCGGCCGATGGGCTGGGTTTTGGAAAGCTTGTCGAACATCTCGGCCTCTTTGCCGGGATAGTTTTTCGCGATAAAGCCGTCCACGAAAGGCGTATGCACGCGCGCGGGCGATACGCAGTTCACGCGGATCTTGTCCGCCAGGTAATCTTTCGCGGTGGAAAGCGTCATGGTCAGCACTGCGCCTTTGCTCATGGAATAGGCGAACCTGTCGGGGATGCCTACGCTGGAAGCGATGGAAGCGATGTTGAGGATCACGCCGCCGCCCTGTTTTTTCATCTGTTCTATGACGGCGTACATGCAGTTGTACGTACCTTTTACGTTCACGGCGTATACACGGTCGAAATCCTGCTCGGCCGTGTTTTCCAGCTTGCCTACATGCGCGATGCCCGCGCAGTTCACGAGGATGTCGAGCCTGCCGGTAACGGCCGCCACTTTTTTCATCACTTCGATCACGGCCGCCTGGTCCGCCACGTTCGCGGCGTGCACCTGCGCTTTGCCGCCCGCGGCGATAATATCTTTTACGGTCCCCTGCCCTGCTTCTTCATTCAGTTCCAGCACATGCACCATGGCGCCGCTCGCGGCGAAACACCGTGCGATTGCCTGCCCGATACCGCTGCCGCCGCCGGTCACCACGGCCACTTTTCCATCTAGTCGGAAAAAACTCATCTTTTGGTTATTTTAAGGGTTCTAAAATACCTCAATATTATGCCTTATTGCAATTCTTTTTTACCCTGATTTTGTACTTTCTTCGCTAATTTTAAAGCAATCTAAATCGATCTCTGTGAAAAATATATTTATCCTGGGCTTGTTACTCCTTTCTTTGCCCGTTTTCAGCCAGCAGATCCCGCTCAATAAATACGGCCTGCCGGTAGTAAACGATATGGCGCTTTACAAATCCCTCGTTGCCGCCGATCCCGCGCAGGCGCTGATACGCGTAACGGATTTCGCGACGGACGTGCGTTACGCCACGCCCGACAATTTTACCAAAACCGTTCTTTATCCGTACTCCGCCGTGTTCCTCCGCCGGCCCGCTTACGAAGCCTTATTGAATTTAGAGGAATATCTTGCACCGCTGGGGCTTGGCATCAAAATTTTTGACGGGTACCGTCCTTACCGCGTCACCGAAAAAATGTGGGAGATCGTGCCGGACGACCGCTATGCCGCCGATCCCAAAAAAGGCTCGGGCCATAACCGGGGCGTGGCGGTAGATCTCACGCTCATTTACCTCAAGACCGGCAAGGAAATGCCGATGCCCACACCGTACGACGATTTCACGGAAAAAGCGCATCACAATTACGAGGACCTGGACGAAGAAGTGAAAGAGAACCGCGCGCTGCTGCGCACGCTGATGGAAGCGCACGGGTTTGTGGCGCTGGAAACCGAATGGTGGCATTATTCTCTCAAAGAACCTCAAAAATACCCGTTGATGGATATCGGGTTTGAGGAGCTTAAATAAATTTTATAGCTTAACGGTTCAATTACTTACACGTCTATGCGAAAGATCAAGTTAATGATAACGTTCGGGCTCGCCCTTGCCTGCGGCGCCTGCTCCGCCCAGCATTCAAAGAAAGGCTGGGTCCGCCTGTTCAACGGGAAAGACCTGAAAGACTGGGACATCAAGATCACCGGTCACCAGCTGAACGACAACAACGGCAATACTTTCAGGGTGCAGAACGGCAACCTGGCCGTGTCTTACGAAAACTACGACGAGTTCAAGGAACAATACGGGCACATCTTTCACAAAAAGAAATTCTCCGCGTACCTGCTGGTGATGGAGTACCGGTTTACCGGCGACCAGGTGAAAGGCGGCCCCGGCTGGGCCACGCGCAACAGCGGCGCGATGATCCATTCGCAGGCGGCGAACACCATGGGCGTGAACCAGGATTTCCCGATCTCCATTGAAGTGCAGCTGCTGGGCGGTCTGAACAAAGGCAACCGCACCACGGCCAACCTTTGTACGCCGGGCACCAACGTGGTGATGAACGGCAAGCTCATTACCGCGCATTGCGTGAACTCGCACAGCAAAACCTATAACGGCGATCAGTGGGTGCATGCGGAAGTGCTGGTGCTGGGCGATTCCATCGTAAAACACATTGTGGAGAAAGATACGGTGCTGGTGTACGAAAAACCGCAGATCGGTGGCGGCAACGTAAGCGGGCACGATCCGGCGCTAATGCAGAACGGCAAATTGCTGAGCGAAGGGTATATCGCGCTGCAGAGCGAAAGCCACCCGGTGGAATACAGGAAGGTGGAGCTGTTCGACCTCGCGCCTTATATGAAAGACAAAAAGAAGCTGGCGAAGAAAATAAAGGAGCTGCAGAACAGGAAATAATTTTTAAAGTCCCGGGCGATT
>CBINIO010000137.1:0-9337 GCA_966250725.1 uncultured Chitinophaga sp. | reverse complement strand
CCCGTACTCTATCTCGCCCGACACCGGCAGCATGCTAACCGTCGGCTGTATGGCCGCGGCATTCACCTGTACGGTCACGGACCGTGGTGTGGCGCTCTGGCACTGGCCGCTGGCCGCCGTTACAAAATAGGTGGTGGTAGTATTGAGCGCGGGCGTGGTGAACACGGGCCCGCTGAAAATAATGCTGTCAAGCGCGGCGCTGGCGTACCAGTTGAATACGACGCCCGGCGTGGCAGAGGTGGCCGTAAGCGTTGCCATACTGCCCGCGCAGATGGAAGTGCCGTTGGGTGTAACGTCGGGCGTGCCGGGCCGCACGGTCACGTCAACCTGTACCGCCGTCCTGGTGGCGCTTGCGCATCCGCCGGAAGAAATGGTTTCCGCGTAATATACTACGGAGCTGTCGAGCGCGGGCGTGGTGAACACCGCGCTGGTGAACAATGCAGTGCCGCCCGTGGGTTTGTCGTACCAGCGGAACGTGGCGCCTGCCGGGGCGGTCGCCCTCAACGTTGCGCTGCCGCCGCTGCAAGTGGTCACTGCCGTGCTTTCCAGCGTAGGCGCGGCCGGCATGCTGTCGATCAGCACCACGCCTTTGGTGCGTACCGGGTTGGCGCAGTTGATGGAAGTTTTCACCGCTTCAACATAGAAGGCGGTATCTGAACTTACCGGGCCTGACTCGAACGAGGTGCCCGTGAACAGCGGCGTACCGCCGGTGGGCGTGCTATACCAGCGGAACACAGTATTGGGCCTGGGCGCTACCGCGAGCGTAACCGTGCTGCCCGGGCAGGTAGTTACCGTATCCGCCTGCAGCACGGGAACGGGTACAAAACGCTGCGCGTAATGTACGTTCACTGCGCTGAGCGCGGTGGCTACGCCGGAGTTCATGCGAAGTTCCACCCTGTCGAACACAGCGGCCGGCGCGAACGTTACCAGCGCCTGCGTATTGCCGGGCAGCAGCTGCAGCGTCAGCAACCCGCCGTTCAGCGCGGTGCGGTCGTTATTGAAAGTAGTGCCGTTATAGGTCGCCAGCTGCAGGTTGCCCAGCAAACCGACATCCGCCAATGAAGACGGGAAGGAGATCAGCAGCCGTACGCTGTCGCCCGCGTCGCTGGGGGCGGAGAAGATGAGCGTTTGCTGCACATAACCGCCCAGCAGGCCCGCCACTACGTGCATGGTGGAGAAGGTAGCAGTGCTGGCGTCTATCGCTGAGTTCTGATTGTCTACATAACAGCCGATGCAAAGGCCGTTCGCGTTACTGATCTGCGTGGTGGCGATGTCGC
This sequence comes from uncultured Chitinophaga sp., assembly GCA_966250725.1. Classification (GTDB taxonomy): domain Bacteria; phylum Bacteroidota; class Bacteroidia; order Chitinophagales; family Chitinophagaceae; genus Chitinophaga. Next base: position 8,060 of record CBINIO010000137.1, on the reverse strand, counting down.
AGGGCGCATCGGGATCGGTGATCACGACGTTCGCTATCACTGCGATGCGTTGCTCGCTGACGCAGCCGCCCGCGTTGCTTGCTTCTACATAAAAAGTAGTGGTGGCGTTCAACGGCGCGGTGGTAAAGCTCGGGCCGGTAAACAGCAGCGTGCCGCCCGTGGGCGCGTCGTACCATTTATACGTGAGCGTGGAATCCGGCGTGTTCACGTCAAAGGTAGCCGTGCCGCCCTGCGGGATGGTTACGGAATTGGCGGTGACCGATACGCTGGGCAGGCCCACTTTTACAAAGGCGGGACTGCGCACTTCGCTCGGGCAGGTAGAGCCGGCTGAAACCGCTTCCACATAATAGACCGCATCGGCGGTAACGGCCGGTGTGGTGAAGGTGGCGCCGGTGAAAAGCGGCGTGCCGCCCGTGGGCGCGTCATACCAGCGGAAGGTGGCGCCGGCGGGACCGGTGGCGTTCAGTACGGCGGGAGAGCCGCTGCACACGTTCACGGTATCGGCCGCCAGCGTGGCGCGCGGCGTAATTTGCTGCACATAGAATACGTTGATCTCCGTCAATGCGGAAGCAATGCCTGCCACCCGTATCTCCACTTCGTCGAACACTGCGGCGGGCGCGAAAGAGATCACCTGGCGGCTGCCGTCGTCGAGCAGCTGCAGTGTGAGCAGGCCGTTGTTCAGCGCCATCACGTCCGCCGTATTTTCTGTGCCGTTGTTGCGCGGGCGGATAGTGACGTTGCCCAGCAATTGCAGGTTGAGCAGGCCGGTAGTGGAGCCTACCACGATGCGTATGCTGTCGCCCGGCGAACTTTGGCTGCCGAACTGGAAACGCTGGTAAGCGCCGGCGCCCAGCAAACCGACGGGCACGTGTATGGATGAAGAAGTTTGCGCGTTATCGTCCACCGCCAGCGAAGAGTCCTGGATGGAGCAGAGCAGGCAAAGCCCGTAAGTACTGCCGGCCTGTGTTACGCCGCGGCCGCAGCTAAGGTCGGGACTGGCGGGGCCAACGGTTACGGTAACAGGCACCGCCGTGCGGATGTAGCTCTTGAGACCGTCGGGCGTGGATGCTTCCACGTAATAGGTTTTATCCGCGATCAGCACCGGTGTGGTGAAGGTCTGGCCGGTAGCCACCGGCGTGCCGCCTTCGGGCGTATCGTACCAGCTGAAGGTAGCGTCAGGCAGGCGGATGGAAGCGGTAAACGTCGTATCCTGACCAAAAGGCGCCGTGGCGGACGGCGGTGTTACGGTTACGGGGATAAATGCGGCGGCTTCATAAATATTCAGGCTGCTCAACCCTGATACAAGACCGGTAAGATCTATCTGCGCACCGTCAAACCCGGCGTTAACGGGGACGGTTACACGGAATTTGCTGACGTTGCCGGTAACATCGAGACCGAGGGCCTGGAGGTTGACAAGATCGTCATCGAGCATCACTGCATCGTTGTTGGGCGTGGTACCGTTGAAGGTTTGCACCCTGATGCCTGACAGCAGCTGCGCGCTCAGCAATTGAGCGGGCACGCCAAGCGTGAACGAGATGCTGTCGCCTGCCTGGTAAGTGCCGGGGAATTTAATGAGCTGGCCTACGGAACCGAGCGCTCCCACGGTAATGATGGCCTGTGAAGCGGTGGAAGTGTCGCCATCCACGGCAAGCGCGGGGTCCTGTACCACACAGCCGAGGCAAACGCCGCCAATAATGGGGCTTTGCTGGTTGTCGCCATACGTCCACAGCGGGCCGGGGCCGCCGCCAACTGTAACGGGTACGGCAGTACGAACAAGGCTCGTTTTGCCGTCGGGCGTGGATGCTTCTACAAAATATTGTGTGCTGCGCGTAAGCGCCGGCGTGGTGAAATTTGCGCCGGCGCCGAGCTGCGTGCCGCCGGTGGGCGCATCGTACCAGGCGTATGTTGCGCCGGGCGCGCGTACGCTCGCCGTCATGGTCGCGGTGGTACCGGACGGTATTACGGGCGCGGGCGGCGTAACGGTTACCGGCATAAAGGCCATTGCCTCGTACACACGCAGGTTGCCCAGCGCGGAGATGGTGGAGGAAGCGCCGATGCTTACGCCGTCGAACGCGTTGTTCACGGGCAGGGTCACGCGGAACTTGCCGGTGGTGCCTACGCCGAGACCAAGCGGCTCGAGCCTTACCAGGCTATTGTCGAGCGTAATGGCATCGCCGTTTGGCGTGCCGCCCATGTATGACTGTACGGTGAGGCCGCCCAATGCCTGCAGGCTGAGCAGCTGGTCGGGCAGCTCAATATCAAAGGCCACGCTGTCGCCGGCCTCGTAGGTGCCGGGGAAATGGATCAGCTGCGAAACCGAGCCCAAAGCGCCCGCGGTGGTAGTGATGAGCGAAGAAGTCGTCGTGTCTTCGTCCACCGCGTTGTCGCCATCGGTAACGGTGCAGCCGGCGCAAACGCCGGTGATCACCGCGCCGTCCTGCTGGTCGCCGTACGTCCACAGCGGGCCCGGGCCGCCGCCCACGTCTACGGTCACGGCTGTACGCAGATAGCTGGACTTACCGTCGGCGGTGGTGGTGGCGGATACGTAATAGGTATGTACGCCGCGCGTGAGCACGGGCGTATTGAAAGTAGCACCTGAACCGAGCAGCGTGCCGCCCACGGGCGCGTCGTACCATTCGAAGGTAGCGGCGCCGAGCCGCATGGAAGCGTTGAGCGTGGCGGCGCTGCCCGCGGGGGAAATGACGGGCGAGCCGGAAGGAGTGATGGTTACGGGCACCATGGCCGTCACTTCATAGATCAGCAGGTTGCTGAGCGTGTTCAGCACGGCGCCGATGGTGATCTCCACCCTGTCGAACTGCGCGGGTACGGCTATGATAGCGCGGCGTTTACTGCTGCCGACAACGCCCAGCGCCTGTACGTTGACAAGCGGCGAATTAAGCGGCACGTCGAGCACGGGCGTGACGGAGGCGCCGTTGAACGCCGCCAGGCGGATGCCGCCGAGCACCGACGCGTCGATCACGGTGGAAGGCACTTCGAAGTCGACCACCAGGCTGTCGCCCGGTTCGTAAGTACCGGGGAATATGATCCGCTGTCCTACGGTGGCGAGTATACCGAGCGATGCGTTCACCTGCGAGGCGGTGTTGATGTCGCCGTCGTGGCTCAGCGCATCGTCGGTAATGGCGCAGAGAGGGCAGAGCAATATCGAAGGTTTTATTTCCTCGTCGCTGGCGCCGGGACTGAAGATGGGGCCCGCGGCGAAAAAGGCGTTCGGCCGGAAAGTGTTGCCGGCATTGGTTTTCAGCGGCGACTTCCCGTACCATTCTTCCGGCGTTGCGGAAGCGGGAGCGGGATACCACCAGTACTTCGTAAAGGCGGCGTTTGCGCCGGCGCGCGCGTCTTTCACCGGCCAGCCGGAAAGCCAGGTCGCGGAAAGGACAATAAGGACGCGCAAGAGGCATTTAGGAGTAACACTAAAACTCATATACAATGGTTTGGGTTATAATGAAGTAATGTTTGCGTTTGATTTCGGTGATTGTAGCGGGGGGCCGTCCTGTGAAGGCACAGGGGGGTCGATCCTTCTAAGCCTATTTCATACACATAAGGAGATCCGGTTTTTCCACAGAATGTCTTGTCAAAAAAATTCAGGTAATACGGAGCCGTTCATTTTCGTTTTTGATAGGATACATTCACGTTGATCTCAGGTATATTCGGAAGCACTACACATCTGACAGCACGAAATTAATGGGGTTCGTACAGGATTCGATATGCCATTCCTGTTCATTCGCGTGAACGGAACCTGGGTTGTTCATTATTTGAATAGCTTGTTCATTTTATTCATTTTTCTGAATAGTGAACAAAACCTGTTCAGGAAATGTATCGCGTATATGCGTGCACGAATGTCAGACACTGGTAAAAACATCTTTTTTTTATTCAGCCATTTCACTCCTTTTACTGCATTCGATCATCCTTCTTAAAAGGATTATCCTGTAAAAAATATTTTTTATTTTTTTACAGTATGCACCCCATAACATTTAATTGATAATCAAAATGAAAAACATGTTTGTTCAATCAACTATTTCCTGTTCATTTTATTCATTTTCAAAAAAAGCAAATCCAAACATTCAGTCGCCTACGTATCTATTCACCTGTACCATTATCACGAGGCCTCAATAAGTCCTAATCCATTAATTGTGCCCTTATGATCGACCTGTCCTACGACTTCATCGTCACCTTACAAAGCGAGGTGCTACGACAATTTGGGGTGGAAAACATACAACCGAACCAGTGTAAACACCTCGCCCAGGCTATACTTAACCATACCGGAAAACTCGTCAGCGAAACCACACTCAAACGTGTTTTCGGGTTTGCGGTCACGCAGCACAGCTTCTCGCGCTATACCCTCAACACGCTGGCGCAGTATTGCCGGTTCAGAGACTGGGAAGAATTCCAGACCCACTTCTACAAAAAAACTTTCCGGCCGCAGGTGGACGACCAGTCCAAATGGGCGGACATCCGGAAACGCGCCGCCGCCGTATCGCATTACACCATGCTCACCCTCAAGAACCGCTGCGGCATGCCGTTTGAAAACACCGTGCCCCGGCAGTACTGTCTTTCCCACATCGAAAGGTTCCTCGAAAGCAGCCACGCCGCCACCGCGCTCATCGCGCCCGCCGGCTGGGGAAAATCCCTCGCGCTCGTGCATGCCGCGGAACATTACTGGTTCGGGCGAGACCCCGTGTATCAAAATGACATCTGCTGGTTCATCAACGCACACGCCGCCGGCAGCCTCCTCCTCAAAGGCTTCTCCCTCTCCGCCTGGCTGGACAACCAGCTCGGTCTTGGCAACGGCGACAACTTCCGCGAATATTTTTCCAGTCATGCCAGCGAAAAGAATGGCCGGCTCGTGCTCATCATCGACGGATTTGACGAAATAGCGCTGGGGGCTGACAAACTGAAGCTCCTGTATAACAAGCTGGAAGATTTTGTGTACTCGAACGATCAGCATCCCTGGGTGAAAGTGATCCTTTCCATCCGGTCGAGCACCTGGGGCGAAGTGTTCCATCAAAGCCACCAGTCGCCTTCGTTCCGGAAATACTGGTACCTCGGCACCGAGCTGGACGAAGACACCAACACCAACATCCCGCTGCTGACGGACCAGGAAGTAAAAGCCGTGCTGTACAATTTCGATTTCGACCCGGCCACCGTGCGGCTTTTTTCGGACAGCTTCCTGCAAAAACTGCGTCATCCTTATTACCTGCAACTTTTTACACAGCTCAACGCCTCGCCCGACCAGTCGTTCGTGGACGAGCACCTGAGCCTGTTCGAGATCATCAGCCGCTTTATCCAGCAGCGCGTGTTCAACTCCCCCGCCAATTCGCTCAAAGTGCGCATCATCGACAAAATGCTGCAATTGCTCGATATGGGGAAAAGCGGGCTGTACACCGACAAATGTTCGCTGCTGAATAAAAACGCCGATCTTTTTCCCGCGTACAAGGAACTGCTGGCGGACAACATACTGGTGGAAGAGAACCTCAGCCAGGAGATCATGTTCAACGTGAAGGTGCGTTTTGCGCACAACTTCCTGCTGGAATACTTCACCGCCATGCATTTTTTATCAAAGCACGAACAGGCGGTATCGGAAAAGCTGCTGCAGGAAGTGCTGGACTACTTCCCGCAAAGCCCTTTCCGCGGTTCCGTGTTTAAATGGCTGCTGCGTTTTGCCATCGCGGGCAACCAGGCGGACGGCATCCGTCATTTTTTCAAACTGCCCCTCACCTCTCTCGAAAAAACGCACCTGCTCGAATACGTGGTGCTGCATTACCAGCAGGAAGGCGCGCAGCAATTGCAGTTGTCCGCCATTTTCCCGCCGGGCTATTTCCGGAAAAATCCTTTCAGCCAGTTCATCAACGACGACTTCCTTCACTTCAAAAAAAGGAAAGTGCTCAACACCCTGCTGGGCCTGGCCGAGTCGCCGGACGACAAGCTGAAGATCCGCAGCAACCTTTTTGTAATGGCGCTTATGCAGCTGGACGCGGAGCAATGCGAAATAGAATTGTCCAACATCAAAAAGATCTGCGCGGGCGGGGAGATGGCGGGGGAAATGTGGATCAGCCCCTACGAAGCGTTCCTGTTCATTTACGAATACCTCAAATTCGGGCAGCTGGACGAAAAGATGAAAGACAAGATCTATCATTACGTGCAGTACTGGAATTTCGCGCAGCATAAAACCTTTACCGTGGGGGAAGAAGCGGTGTACCGCGCCATGTGCTTTATTTTCCTGATGCTGGGCGAATACCGGCAGCTGCTGCTGTTCACCCATCGGCTTTTTGAACAGCACCCGTCCATCCTTTTCAACCGTACCGATCCTTTCCGGCTGATGCTGCTCTGCTGGAAAGCGCAGGCGCACATCAACACCGGCGACATCAACGCCGCCGCGCGCATCAGCCGGCATGTGGAGAACGTGCTGCGGCATTATTCCTCCGACTTCTTTAACGGCCGGCACCTCGACACGCTGCAAAAGATCATCGCGGCGCAGATCCATTACCAGGAAAAAGAGTTCAACAAAGCGATCCGTGCCGCCGAATCGGCCATGGACACCGCGCAGAAGCTGGACTTCAAAATATTCGCACTCCTCAATTATGGTGTACTTAACCGAATATACCACCAGCTGCAAATGGAAAAACAAAAAAAGGATGCCCTGCAGAAAATGGTGCTGATCAGGGAAAGCACTTCGTTCAAACAAACGCTTCCCGCCTTCGAATCCATGTAGGGCCGCGGCCTCCCGGGAGTATTGATAGCATTTTAACAATATTTCCGGGAGCGCACCGCGCAAATTGGCATAATTTTACGGTACCTGTTATCGTAATGCCGATCGATCAAAGCAAATACACGACTTTCCAGCATTTTTTGCTGAACCTCCTGAGCCTGCTGACCATACTGCCCCTGGCCCCGTATATCAACCGGTTCATTCCCGTGGTGCAGCTCGGCCAGTGGCATATCGACCTTTTTATTTCCATCCTGGCCGCCTTCCTGTTCACCCGGCTGCTGCTCTGGGTCTTCAAGCCTTTGATCATCCCCGCTTTCGCGCTCGTTTTTGGCGTGCTCGTGTTCAATTTTTTCACCGGCCGTTATTCCTTTTCCAACGTGCTGAACGATTACCAGGGCATGGTGCAGGGCAACTGGGGCACGCGCGACAACAAACAGCTGGACATCCTCAGCTTTTATCCCCGCAAAGTGGAGACGTATATGGACAAGACCGTGCGCGGCATTTATGAAAAAACGAATTACAAGGACTCCCTCGTGCGCAACTTTTCCGTAAAACATTCGCTTGATTACTACGACGAATATTTTCCCAAATACGGCCGGATCGTGCGTTACCTTTCGCTTTTCAAATACATCCGTCACAATTTTAAATATGTGAACGACAGCCAGCGCGACGAATACTTCGCCACGCCGATGGAAACCATCCGCAACGGGCTGGGCGGCGACTGCGACGACCATTCGATACTGATGGCGAGCTGCCTGCAAAGCATCGGCGCGCGCACCCGCATCGTGCTGATCAAAGGGCATGCTTACCCGGAGCTGTATTGCGGCAACGAGCAGGAATTCGAAACGATGAAGCAGGCGATCGTGACCTTATTCAACAATCCGCCGGTTAAAGAGTTATATTATCATGAGATGAAGGGCGAGTACTGGATCAACCTGGATTATTCCGCCTGGAATCCCGGCGGGCGTTACCTGAACGATAAAGTGTACGCGTTGATAGACCTATAGCATTTTTCTACCCAAAACATTATAACCATGAAAGTAAACACCGGAGTTCCCGAAAAACATTTGCAGGCAGTTGCGGATAAATTGCAGGTATTGCTGGCGGACGAGCACATCCTTTACACCAAAACCCGCAACTATCACTGGAATGTGGTGGGGGACAATTTTCACGAGATGCACCTCTTTTTTGAGGGACAATACGGCGAGCTGGCCGAGATCATCGACGAGATCGCGGAGCGCATCCGCATGATCGGGCATTACAGCACCGGGCGGATGGTCGACTTCCTGAAGCTGACCAACCTGCTGGAGCCGGAATATACCAGCAAACAGAC
>CBINIO010000136.1:0-9368 GCA_966250725.1 uncultured Chitinophaga sp. | reverse complement strand
TGTGGGCAGGACAGGATTCGAACCTGTGAAGTCGAAAGACAGCGGATTTACAGTCCGCCCCATTTGGCCGCTCTGGAACCTGCCCAACTTTTTAAAATCCTCGCGCCGGCTTATACCGGAAAAACGCTTGCGAGCCAGCAGAGGGATTCGAACCCCCGACCCACTGATTACAAATCAGTAGCTCTGGCCAACTGAGCTATGCTGGCAATTTCTGTCAAGAAAAAGTTTCACATCCCGCAAAAAGAGTCGCAAAATAAGCGTGAATCTTTTTAAGAAACAAATATTTTTTTACCCCCCGGAATGTGCACCTTCAACTCGATCGAAGTCGGCTAAAATGCGCTACAGTAAAGAACTTTACTACCTTCGCCGATCCCTTTTTGAATCGGGATGGCAAAGGTAGTAAAGAGAAAATTAATTCCAAAATATTTTTAGGATTTTAATGTAAATTCTTCTCCTTCTGACGTTTGATCTGGTTAACAAGGCTGTCAAACGCGTGATCGAAGGACTCTTCGAAGGACTTGCTCTCATGTTTAACGAAGAAATCGTGGCGGGGAATGTGTACTTTGATCTCGGCAATCTTATCCTTCACCTGGTGGGCTAACTGGTCCAGCTTTAAAAACACTTCAACATTTACGATCCGGTCATAAAAAGTGGTAAGCTTCTGAACTCTCTTATTCACATGATCAATTAATTTGGCGTCAGCATCAAAACGCACAGTTTGAATTTGAACATTCATAGCACTAAAATTTAACATTTAACAATCTAGTTTCAAGCACGTAATCATCGATCATAGGCGTATTTTTTTATGTAAAGAACTGGATTACTAATTTAACAAACTTTCTTTCCGTTTCCTATTTTGCCCCGAAAAATTTTGTTAAAATCCTGTTTATCACAATGGTAACGCCTGTTGCCTTCCCCGCCGCTGACTTCCGTCAGCCCGGGACGCCGCTTTTGTCAATAAAATGCCTGATACCGATCATCTACGCCTTGGGATGCGCCTGCTGATGCACTTTTTTCAGCTTCTCGATCGTATTGTGGGTATACACCTGCGTGCTCGCCAGGCTCGCATGGCCCAGCAGCTCCTTCACCGCGTTGATGTCAGCGCCGTTGTTCATCAGGTGCGTCGCGAATGTGTGCCGCAGCACGTGGGGACTGCGTTTTGAAAGGGTCGTCACCCGGTCCAGCGCCGCGCGTACCGTACGGTACACAAATGCTTTTGTAATGCCTTTCCCGTCCGCCCGCACCAGCAGCTGCTCGGAAACGCCGCTTCCGACTTCTTTACGCCGTCTTTCGTCATATTCGCGGATCATGGTCATCAGCGGGCGGCTGAGCGGAATAATGCGCTCCTTATTGCACTTTCATCTGGCTGTTGCTCAAGTCCATGCTGCGATGCGTGAGCCCGATCAGCTCCGCCTGCCGGATGCCGCTCTGGTACAGCAGCTCCACGATCAGCCGCTGTGTGGCGCCTTCAAAATCGTCGCCAAACAGGGGCTCGCCCTCCGAACGGTTCTCTTCCACCTGCCGCATGGCCTTTTCATCCACAAACACGGGCAGGCGGCCCCTCATTTTGGGACTGGTCACCTTCGCCATCGGGCTTTGCGCCAGCACACCCCTGCGCAGGGCGTATTTGAAAAAGGATTTGAGCGTGGAGATCTTTCGCCGGATGGTAGCGGGCGTAACGGTTTCGGGCTGTTTCTTTTTATGGGTGGAAGGATGTTTGGGCTCCAGTCCCAGGGCCAGCCAGGATTGAATATGGAAATGGTTCAGCCGGTCGGGCGGCAGATCGCCGTATTGCAGGGAAATATAGCGGAAAAACTGGAGGAGGTCCAGCCCGTAGGACTGTACCGTATGCTGCGAATAGCGTTTTTCCAGCTCGAGGTACGCCAGGAAGTCCTGCGCTACCTTCGGAAGTTCGTTCATGACCAACACAAAAAAATTGATGACTGTAAAGTTATCGAAAACCTTACAATCATCAATTTTGTGTATTAAGATTAAATACTGGCTCGTTACTATGCGTCAAACTTGCCGGTAGCCACCTGCTGTTTGTAAACAGCTTTCAGCACCTGCGTGCGGCGACGGATAGACGGCTTTGTAAATGACTGACGCTCTCTCAGTTGCAGCAGAATTTTCGCTTTCTCAAATTTCTTTTTATACTTTTTGAGCGCTTTGTCAATGTTTTCGCAATCTTTGGAATCGATAATTAACATAAATCTCCTTTAAGTTTTTTACGGACGGCAAAGATATACATTTCTCTTTTATTTGCCAAATTTCCCGGCTTCCTTCTTCCCAAATTTTCTTCCCCACGGCCCCGGCGCAGCCGGACTGCAAAATTAGCCGATTCGTCAGTAACTTTGTGCAATTATGTTTACAGGAATCATCGAGACCATGGGGACGGTAGCGGCCGCCAAACCTTCGGGCGGCAACCTGGAGCTCACCATCCAGTCCCCGCTGGCGCAGGAATTAAAGATAGACCAAAGCGTATCCCACAACGGCGTTTGCCTGACCGTTACCGCCGTGGGGCAGCAGCAATATACCACCGTGGCCGTGGCCGAAACCCTTCAAAAGACCAATCTCGGCCATCTCCGTCCCGGCCATTCCGTGAACCTGGAAAGGGCCATGGTGTTCAACAGCCGGATAGACGGGCATATCGTGCAGGGGCATGTGGACGGCACGGGCGTGTGCGAATCGGTAACGGAGCAGGACGGCAGCTGGCTGTACCGCATCGGCTTCCAGCCTGAATTTGCGCCGCTTATCGTGGAAAAAGGCTCCATCTGCCTCAACGGCATCAGCCTCAACGTGTTCGACATCGGCAGCGACGCCTTCAGCGTGGCGATCATACCGTACACTTTCGGGCATACCAATATCCAATACCTGAAACCCGGCGATACCGTGAACCTTGAATTCGACATCCTGGGCAAATACGTGGCCCGGCAGTTATTCACACGCGCAAGCCATCCCCTCGCATCATGAACCCGAACTTACTGCAAAGCCTTGGCATGAAATACCCGCTCGTTATGGCCCCCATGTTCCTCGTGAGCAACGAGCGCATGATGAAGGCGGCCATCCGCAGCGGCATCGCGGGCACCTTCCCTTCCCTCAACTACCGCAGGGAAGGCGAGCTGCACGCCTTGCTGGAAAGGCTCAACGAAACAAAGGCACAGCACCCGCAGGGCACTTACGGGGTGAACATCATCGTGCAGAAAACGAACCCGCTGTATAAAAAACATATCGATACCTGCGTGGCGGCCAAAGTGCCGTTTTACATCACCTCGCTGGGCAACCCGCGCGACGTGACCGAGGCCGCGCACAGCTACGGCGCCAAAGTGATCTGCGACGTGACCAACCTGGCGCATGCCGAAAAAGCGGCGCAGCACGGCGCGGACGCGTTCATTGCCGTGTGCTCCGGCGCGGGCGGTCATGCGGGCCCCTACCCGATGCATGTGCTGGTGCCGGCCCTGAAAAACGCTTTCCCGGATATTCCCGTGGTGGCCGCGGGCGGCATCGCCACCGGCCGGCAGATGGCGAGCGCCATGGTGCTGGGGGCGGACGCCGTAAGCATCGGCACCCGCTTTATCGCCAGCGAAGAGGCCACCGTGAGCGAGGATTACAAGCAGGCCATCCTGGAGCATGGGATGGAGGACATCGTGCTGACGGAACGCCTTTCCGGCACGCCCTGCAACATCATCAACACGCCGGCGGCAAAAAAAATGGGTTACAAGCAGACGGGCTGGGAAAAATGGCTCGGCCGCAATCCCCGCACCCGCAAGTACTTCAGGATGATGACACAGATGAAAGGCATGAAGCTGCTGGAAAAAGCGGTGAAGCCGAGCAACTACCACCAGTTATGGAGCGCAGGCCAGAGCGTGGAAATGGTGAACGACGTAATGCCGGTGGAAGAGATCGTAACGCGCCTGATGGAAGAATACAACGAAACGTTACAGTCTTTCCGATAATATGACCCTCAACAAATGGCACGCCCGGCTGGCCGTAAGCGCGTTCTTTTTCCTGAACGGGCTTTGTTTTTCCAGCTGGGGTTCCCGCATTCCCGCCATACAGGCCAATCACGGGCTGAGCGAAGCAGGCCTCAGCGCGCTGCTGCTTTGCATTCCCATCGGCGCATTGTTGTCGCTGCCCTTCGCCGGCTGGCTCGTGTCCCGCGCGGGCAGCCGCCCCGTGATGCTCGCCGCCGCCTTGCTGTACGCGCTTTTTCTGACCCTGATCGGTCTTGCCGCCAACCCGTTCGTGCTTGGCGCCATGATGTTCCTTTTCGGTTTTATCGGCAACCTCGGCAATATTTCGGTGAACACACAGGCGGTGAGCGTGGAAGCGCTGTACGGGCATACCATCATGTCGTCCTTCCACGCCGTCTGGAGCCTGGCGGGGCTTACGGGCGCGGGTATCGGCACGGTGATGGTGAACCTTTTTATCCCGCCCCTCATGCATTTCATTTTTATCTCCGTGCTCGCGCTCATCCTCACGGGCATTGCGTACCGCTACACCTTGCCCGAGCAGGCGCAGCCGGTCGGCGTGTCGCGGCCGCCGATATTCGTAAAGCCTGACAGAACGCTGATCGGCCTTGGCGTGATCGCTTTTTGCTGCATGATCTGCGAAGGCACGATGTACGACTGGAGCGGCGTGTATTTTGCAAAAGCTGTGGCAGCCGCGCCGGGGCAGGTCACCATGGGCTTTATGGCGTTCACCGCGGCCACCACTTCGGGCAGGCTGGCGGGCGACTGGCTCACGCGGCGTTACGGCATTACGGGCATGCTTCGCGGCAGCGGGCTGCTTACCGCCGCGGGCCTGCTGCTCTCCGTTCTTCTTCCCTACCCCATCCCCGCGGCAGCGGGATTTTTCTTCGTGGGGCTGGGCGTTTCCACCGTGATACCGCTGGTATACAGCGCGGCGGGCAAAAGCTCCGCGATGTCGCAAAGCATGGCGCTGGCGGCCGTTTCCACGCTGGGTTTCTTCGGTTTTCTCGCCGGGCCGCCCATCATCGGCTTTATTGCCGAAGCCGCCGGGCTGCGCTGGTCGTTTGCCGTGATCGCCCTGATGGGATTGATGATCACCTTTCTCGCCTCGAAGAAAAACGCCTGATACGCATTATCTTTGCAAAATGCCCGAAACACAGAATTTCCAGGAAGGCGCAGTGCTGCTGATCAACAAACCGCTCACGTGGACGTCGTTTGACGTGGTGCGCAAGATCCGCAATACCACCAAAGCCAAAATAGGCCATGCCGGCACGCTGGACCCGCTGGCTACCGGACTGCTCATCTGCTGCACCGGTAAAATGACCAAAAAGATCAACGAATACCAGGCGCAGGAAAAAGAATACACCGGCACCTTTACCCTCGGCGCCGTTACGCCTACCTACGACCTGGAATCGGAACCCCAGGACCATCAGCCGGTGCCGCAGCTGGACAAAGCCGCGCTGCAGGCCATTGCAGACCGTTTCACGGGGCCGCAGCAGCAGTTGCCACCCATACATTCCGCCATCAAACAAAACGGCAAACCGATCTACCATCTCGCGCGGCAGGGCGTGGAAGTGAAGGTGGAACCGCGTTCCATCGTTATTCATGCGTTCGAGATCACCGCGGTGGAATTGCCGGTGGTGCATTTCAGGGTGCAATGCAGCACGGGCACCTACATCCGTTCGCTGGCGCACGATTTTGGCGCTGCCGTGGGCTGCGGCGCGCATTTGAGCAGCCTTTGCCGCACCCGCATCGGGGCGTTCCGGCTGGAAGACGCGGTGGATGTAAACGAATTCATTGAAAGATATAAAAAGACGCAGGAAGGTCAGAACGGGTAGCCGATCGCTACGTTCCAGATGATGTTATCCCGCCGCCAGCGGCTGTCTCCAAGCGACCATTCGCCAATGTACCAGCCGCTTTTGTTTTGCGTGGGGTATGGTTTTTTGAGGGGGATGCCCCAGTCGAGCCGTATCACGAAATAGCTGAAATCCAGCCGCAAACCCGCGCCCGTGCCGATCGCCAGCTGTTTGTAGAGGTTCTTGAACTGAAATTCCGCGCCGTTGCGCAAGGTATCTTTTTTCAGCATCCAGATATTGCCGATATCGAGGAAGGTGGCGCCTTTGAGGTACATGCTGCCGCCGAAGAGGCGCAGCAGGTCGAAGCGGTATTCCACGTTGCCTTCCAGCTTCATGTCGCCGGTTTGGTCGGGGAACAGCTGCGCGGTTTCCGTGGTGTCCACGAACGAGCCGGGGCCGAGCGTGCGCAGCCGCCATGCGCGGATGCTGTTGGGCCCGCCCGCCGTGAACTGGCGGATGTACGGCAGCACGTCGCTTTTCCCGTAAGGGATGCCAACGCCCGCGTAAGCGCGGGTAGCCACCGCGGTTTTGGGATAGTTCCAGTAATGCCGGTAATCCGCTTCCAGCCGCACGAATTGCGAGATCTTCACTTTCGCCAGCGTTTCCAGGTTCTGGTTGCCGCCGGTGACGCCGCTTACAAGACTGTTCACCCCTTCCAGCCACAAACCCGATTCCTCCACCGTGGCCCTGAAAAAAGTATTCTGTTTTTTATGGAAAAGATCGTTGTTGCTAAAGGTGTAGGTGACCGCTTCGCCGCCGATGAACGCGGGCTCGAAGCTCCTTTGCAGGTAAGGGTTCTGGTCTACCACCTCCGTTTTGAAAGTGGGGTTGAGCACCACGCCCACGTAATTGAGCGTGAAAGGTTTTACGTTCCAGCTTTTGTAAAGCGATTCCCTCCATTCATAACCGAACGCGCCGTTTACCGTGCGGATGTTGAATTTACCGATACGCCTGAGGTTGTTGAAACCCGCGGAGATCCTCGTTTTGGAAGTGGAGCGGTTATTTTGCCGCACGCGGAAAGGGATGATGAAACGCGGCAATAAAAGGTCGGCGTTGATGCCGTATTCCTGCGCCTGCATCTCGAATTTGTTCTGCTCGTTCCTCACCACTTCCAGGCCGCCTTTCAGCGTAATGTGCAGCTCGTTGGCCGCGCGGTTGAGGTTGAAGTGGCGGTAACCGAAAGACACGCTGCTGCCGAGAAAATACTGGCTGCCCGTGGTAAGGTCGATGTTCGCGCTCAGCTCCTGTTTTTTGCGCGGCGTGAGCTGGATGTACGCATCGAGCTTTTGCGCGCTGTCTTTCACGTCCTTGTACTGCACGTTCACGAACTGCCAGATGTTGAGATCGAACAGGCGGTTCACCGTGTTGTTGTATTCCTCCGTCGAATACCGCGCGCCCGGCCGCAGCTGGATGGCGCGGGTGAGCACCCTCGGCCGGATGATGTTCTGGTGGTATTTGATGGTGAGGAAGCGGCTGTTGGTGGTGCTGAAGGTGGAATCGTTCACGCTTTCCTGCAGCAGGATGTCGGGGAACACATAGATTTTGTTGAGATAGAACCGTTTGGTGAGGTCGTTGGAAGAATCTTCCGGGTTTTTGATCACCACTTCCACGTCCAGCGTGGGTTTCTGATCGGCGCTGAGCACGGAAGGCATTACTTCGAAGGGGTTCAGCGGGTCCACGAACAGGGATTTGTTCAGCGTGTCCACCGAAAACGTGATAAGGTCGCGGTTAAATTTAAAATACCCCGCGTCGCGGATGAGGCGCATGAGGCGTTCGCGCTCGCTGCTGATGTCCGAGGCTTTGTACGGCGCATTGACGTGCAGCAGCGAAAAACGTTCCCCTTCCTTTACCACGCGGGCGATGGCCGTGTCCGGTATATCGTAGGTGATCTTTTTGATCACGAAATTTTTGCCGGTGTTCACCTCGTATTTGACGGTGGTTTTCTGTCCTTTTGTTTGCTGGTCGTACCCGATGGTGGCGTAAAAATATCCCTGGTTGTTGAGGTACGATTTCATGCGCTCGGCCGATTCCGCCGTTTTGAGCGAATCGTAGATCACCGGGGCCTGCAGGTTGCGCTCGCTGAGCATAAGGTTCCAGAACCAGTTGCTTTTTTTCTCGTAGTTCTTCTGGTTGTACAGCCACACTTTCAGCCGGGTGCCGAGCACTTTCTGATTGGGCTGCTGCAGCATGAGGGAGCGGGAATTGAGATCGTTCTTCAGGTCCGTTTTTTCGGCGGAAGAAAGATCGCCGCTGATGTCCACGCCGGTATTGATCAGCAGGCTCTGGTCCTTTTGCAGGTATTTTGTATTGGAACAGGCGTTCAGCAGCAGGCATACCATCAGCAACACCACCGTTCCCGGCACATTCATGTATGATGGGTATGTCTTTTTCTTCACTGGTGCATTGAATTAACGGGTAGCCCTGAAACGGGGGGTGTTGGCTGAATGCCGGATTTCTTGTAGGTTTGACCCCATGTTATCAAAGGCGCAAATTAAATATATTGTCTCATTACAGCACAAAAAAAACCGTCAAAAATTTGGCCAGTTTGTGGCTGAGGGAGACAAGATCGTGCAGGAGCTGCTCCAAAGCCGCCGGGACGTAAAAGCCGTGTACGCCACGCGCGACTGGCTGCTCGACCACCGGCAGCTCGCCGAAAGCGCCGTCGATATTGACGTCCAGGAAGTGGAGCCGCCGGTGCTCAAGCAGCTTTCCTCCCTTTCCACCCCCAACCAGGCGCTCGCGCTGGTGAACATTCCCAGGCCGCCCGCTCTCGAACCGGAAGGGAACATTACCCTCGCCCTCGAAACCATACAGGACCCCGGCAATATGGGCACAATTATTCGTATAGCCGACTGGTTTGGCATCCGGCAGATCGTGTGCTCTCCCGACAGCGCGGACGCGTATAACGCCAAAACCATCCAGGCCACCATGGGCAGCATCATGCGTGTGCCCGTGATCGTGCACGGCATCGCGGAGCTGCTGGACCGTTTCCCGAAAGTCCCGTCCTACGCCGCCACCCTTCATGGTGACAATATCATCCATACCAAAACCATCCGCGAAGGCATTATCCTCATCGGCAACGAATCGCGCGGGCTCAGCGAGGAAGTGCTCAGGCGCAGCAGCCATCACATCACCATTCCCCGCACCGGCCAGGCCGAATCACTGAACGCCGCGGTGGCCGCCGGTATTATCTGCGGCCGTCTTCTTATTTGAACTGGATAGCTTTTACCGGGAGTATCTTCCGGATCAAAAGGCTGGGAATGATCAGTATCAGCACGCATATGAGCAAGGTGCCGCCGTTTATCAGCGCCACTTTCCACCATTGTATCGCAATGGGCGCCACGGACATGTAATAGGATTCCTCCGGCAGCTTCAAAAAGCCCGTCGACTGTTGCAAAAAGGCAAGCCCGATGCCCAGCGCGTTCCCGATAACGATGCCCGCCAGCGTGATGTAAGCCGCCTGGTAGATAAAAATACCCTGAATGGCGCCGTTGCGCATGCCCAGCGCTTTGAGGATGCCCACCATATTGGTGCGCTCGAGTAT
>CBINIO010000135.1:0-9381 GCA_966250725.1 uncultured Chitinophaga sp. | reverse complement strand
TCGCCGTCGCCAAAGCTCCTTTTCGGCCTGTCATCGCCGTCGCCAAAGCTCCTTTTCGGCCTGTCTCCAAAACTGCGTTTGGGCTTGTCTTCCCCGTCTTCAAACTTCCTTTTCGGCCTCTCATCGCCGTTCCCGCTGCCGGAGCGGTATTCCCGGTAACTTTTTTCACCGTCCTTTTTGGGGCGGCGGTCTGCGGGCGATTTACCGGAACTGTTCTCTTTGAAAGGTGCGAATCCCTTGCGGGGAGCGGGTTTGCTTTTTTTCATGCTGTATGTTTAGATTGCTGCATTCCTGCAGTATGATACGTTTTATACGGTTGCTTTGTTCGCCAGCTGGCCGCAGGCCGCATCGATATCCTTCCCGCGGCTCCTGCGCAAACGCGCGTTCACGCGGTGTTTACCCAGGTATTCCATAAACGCTTCCGTGGCTTCGGGCGAAGGTTTCTGGAAACGCGCATGATCGATGGGATTGTATTCGATGATGTTCACCAGGTCCACCGGCACCTGGCGGTAGATCTTGATCAGCTCGTCCGCATCCTTTTCCGAATCGTTAAAATCCTTGAAAAGAATGTACTCGAAAGATATCTCGTTTTGCGTGGCTTTGTAAAAATAATTCAGCGAATCCACCAATACCTTGAGATTGTTGGTCTCATTGATCGGCATGATCTGGCTGCGTTTTTTATCGTTCGCCGCGTGGAGGGACAGGGCGAGGTTGAATTTCACCTGGTCGTCCCCCAGCTGCTGGATCATTTTGGCAACGCCGGCAGTGGACACGGTGATCCTTTTCGGGCTCATGCCAAGCCCTTCGGGAGACGTGATCTTTTCTATGGATTTCAATACGTTGCGGTAGTTGAGCAAAGGTTCGCCCATACCCATGTACACGATATTGCTGAGTTTTTTCCCGGACGATTCGAGGGCCTGTTTGTTGATGATGGCCACTTCGTCGAAGATCTCGTCGAACTCGAGGTTCCTTTTCCGGTCCATGAAGCCGGTGGCGCAGAACTTGCAGCTGAGGCTGCAGCCTACCTGTGAGGATACGCAGGCGGTTTGCCGGGTGCTGGTGGGGATCAGCACGCCTTCCACCAGGTGGCCGTCGTGCAGGCGGAAACGGCTTTTAATGGTGCCGTCCGTGCTGTGCTGGGTGGCGTCCACTTTGATGGAGGGGAAGGAGAAATTTTCTTCCAAAGCCGCGCGCAGCGGCTTGCTGAGGTTGGTCATGCTGTTGAAATCCGGCGCCTGTTTCAGCCACAGCCATTCATAGACCTGTTTGGCCCGGAACGGCTTTTCGCCCATCTGTTCAAAAACGTCCTGGATTTGTGCCAGGCTCAGGTGCCTGATGTTCTGCTTCCTCATGATCCCGCAAAGGTACGTCCATATTTCGGATTTGAGATTGGCCGGCGGGTCGTAATACGGGATAGTTACCCTAAATTCGCAACTTTAACAATTTTTGACGTTATGCAAACTGCTTATATAGTTGACGCGGTGAGAACGCCGATCGGCCGCTACGGCGGCAAACTGAGCACCGTCCGGCCGGACGATATGCTGGCCCTCATGCTCCGGAGCCTGATGACGCGCAACCCCTCGCTGGACCCCGCCGCCGTGGAAGACGTGATCGCCGGCGCCACCAACCAGGCCGGGGAAGACAACCGCGACGTGGCCCGCATGGCCGTGCTGCTGGCGGGTTTGCCCGTGTCAGTGGCCGGCAATACCGTTAACCGTCTTTGCGCCTCCGGTCTCCAGGCCATTATGGACGCTTCCCGCGCCATTATTTGCAACGAGGGCGACGTATACATTGCCGGCGGCGTAGAAAGCATGACCCGCGCCCCGCTGGTAATGGCAAAAGCAGAAGGCCCCTTCAGCCGCAAGACTGAAATTTACGACTCCACCATCGGCTGGCGCTTCACCAACCGCAAGCTCGCGGATATCTATTACCCCTTCTCCATGGGCGAAACCGCGGAAAACGTGGCCCGTGAATGGAAGATCAGCCGTGAGGACCAGGACCGCTTTGCTTTTGAAAGCCAGCTGAAATACAAGCAGGCGTTCGAAGCCGGCAAATGGCAGGACGAGATCATTCCCGTGGAGATCACGCCCAATAAGGAAGAGAAGGTCGTGTTCAGCAAAGACGAGCACCCCCGCGAAACGTCCCTCGAAAAACTGGCCGGCCTGCGCCCCGCTTTCAAAAAAGACGGTTCCGTAACCGCGGGCAACTCCGCCGGCATCAACGATGGCGCGTCCGCATTGCTGATCGTGTCTGAATCCGCGCTCAAACGTTTCAACCTCCAGCCCATCGCCATGGTACGTTCCATGGCCGTGGCCGGTGTAGACCCCGCCATCATGGGCATCGGCCCGGTGCCATCCACTGTAAAGGCGCTCAAACGCGCGGACATTTCCGTAGCCGACCTCGACGTAATAGAGCTGAACGAGGCGTTCGCCTCCCAATCCCTCGCCTGCATCCGCGAGCTGGGCCTCGATCCGGCGAAGATCAACTTCAACGGCGGCTCCATTTCCATCGGCCACCCGCTGGGCTGCAGCGGCGCCAGGATCGCCACCACCCTGATGCACGAAATGAAACGCCGCCCCGGCGCGAAGTATGGGCTTGCCACGATGTGCGTAGGCGTAGGGCAGGGCGCGGCGATGGTGTTTGAGAAGGTTTAATCGGGGATTGGGGCTCAATTTAGGTTGAGGCGATCGGATAATGCTGGTTTTCATACGCTTTTACCAGAATGGACAGCATTTCCAATTTGCCGGAGTTCTTTGAACCGGGTTTGATGTCTTTTTGCATCAAGGCATAAATGCGGGCTAGTGCATCTTCGTATTGCTGGTTATTTTTTATCGGTCTTGGCATAACTCATTTTTTAGCCTGCCTGCAAACTACAAAATGTTGCCAACGGTAACATTCTCCTTAAACATTTTTAAATGCAGTTCATCAAACACCGGTATGCCGTTAACCCGTAATCCCCGATCTTTACCCCTCAAACCATGAAAACATCCAACTATGCCCTCGGCTTCGCCATGGCGCTTATCGGCGCCATGATGTTCTCCGCCAAGGCCATTTACGTGAAGCTCGTTTACCGCACCGAAGCCATAGACGCCATTTCCATGCTGGCGCTGCGCATGCTGTTCGCGGTGCCTTTTTATATCGTTACCGCCATCGTGCTGTACCGCCGTTCGGGCAACGTGAAGCTCACCGCACGCCAGTGGGGCTGGATCGCGATACTCGGCTTTCTCGGGTATTATGCCAGCAGCCTGCTGGATTTTATCGGGCTGGCTTACATTTCCGCCGGGCTCGAACGGCTGATCCTTTTCCTGTACCCTACTTTCGCGCTGCTGATCGGCGCCGTCGGCTTCCGTAAAAAGATCACGCGCATGCAGTGGATCGCTTTGCTGATCGCGTACAGCGGCATGGTGGTGGCTTTTGCGGCGGACGTACAGCAGCAGTGGGACCCGGGCGTGCTCACGGGAAGCCTGCTGGTGCTGGGTTGTGCGGTTACGTATGCTTTTTATATCGTGGGCGGCGGGGAAGTGATCCCAAAGGTCGGCTCGATGAAATTTACGGCTTATGCGCTGTGTTTCGCGGCCATCGGCATTTTCACGCAATACTTCGTGAAGCATGGCGTGGAGGTGCGGCATTTTTCGGGGCATACGTACTGGCTCTGTTTCCAGATGGCGATCGTATCCACGGTGATACCTACTTTCCTTACCAGCGAAGGCATCCGGAAGATCGGCTCGGGCAATACGGCGATCGTGACCAGCATCGGGCCGGTGGCTACTATCGTGCAGGCATATATTTTTCTCGACGAGCCTATTACCTGGCCTCAATTGGCGGGCACGGCGCTGGTGCTGGCGGGCGTATTGCTGATCGGGAGGAAAGGGAAAGACAAAGACGCCGCAATAAAAAACGAGCGGTAGACTTACATCCCACCGCCCGTTCATGGCAAGCAAAAAAGGGTACTCACAAACAAATCTGCTTCTCCGTCATCATCTTCCGGAGATTGATCAGGCCATAGCGCATACGGCCCAATGCGGTATTGATGCTCACGTTGGTGAGGTCGGCAATCTCTTTGAAGCTCAGCTCGGCGTAATGACGCAGGATGATCACTTCCCTTTGTTCGCCGGGAAGCATGTCCAGCATACGCCGCACGCTGTCGTGGCTCTGGCGCGTCATCATCTTTTCTTCGGCGCTAGGCTCGGAAAAGTTCAGCACGTTGAAAATGTCTTTGTCGTCGCCCGTTTTGATAACAGGTGTGCGTTTGATCTTGCGGAAATGGTCCACGCAAAGGTTGTGCGCGATGCGCATGGCCCAGGGCAGGAACTTTCCTTTCTCCGTGTACCTGTCCGCACGAATGGTATCGATGATCTTGATGAATGTATCCTGGAAGATATCTTCAGCAAGAAAAGTATCTTTTACGAGCAATACGATAGAGGTGAAAAGTTTGTCTTTATGACGGTACACCAGCTCTTCCAGGGCGGAAGAGTGACCCTTCTTGAACAGGTTGATGAGCTGTTCATCGTTCAATTTGTACATTACTTGCATATACGTCTACCAATAGCGGTTAGTAAATAGTACGGACTTAACAGTCAGTAGGTTGTCAGTAGCGTAAAGTTTAAGCGATAATGTACGTTTTTATGTGTTATGAATAATCAACCGGGACTAGGTATAAGATGTCGGTTATTGCAAATATAACGGAATGTTTGAATAAAACAACACCGCCGGGGAAATTTGATCGCGGCGGGCAGGGCATTTCGGATTCCCCCGGGAATTTGCCCGGCAGACTCCCCCCGAATCCTTAAATTTGTGATCCTATGTGCGCAAAAGTAAAATCCAAGGAAGTTACCGTTGAACGTGAACCAGTTAGCTCGCCTGACCATATCTTTATCAAAGGTGCCAGGGTGCATAATCTCAAGAATGTCAGCGTATCCATTCCCAGAAATAAACTCGTGGTGGTAACCGGCGTGAGCGGTTCCGGCAAGTCCAGCCTTACGATGGACACCCTTTACGCCGAAGGCCAGCGCCGTTACGCGGAAAGCCTCAGCTCCTACGCCCGCCAGTTCCTCATGCGGATGAACAAGCCGGACGTGGATTATATCAAAGGCATCTGCCCGGCCATCGCCATCGAGCAAAAGGTGGTGACCCGCACCCCGCGCTCCACCGTGGGCTCCATGACCGAGCTGTACGACTACCTGCGCCTGCTTTTCGCCCGCGCGGGCAGAACGTATTCCCCGGTTTCCGGCCAGCTGGTCAAAAAACACGAAGTGGCGGACGTGGTGGACTTTATCGCCCGCCTGCCCCACGGCAGCAAGGTGCAGATACTCGTGCCTTTCCGCCAGCATGCCAACCGCAAACCGCCCGAAGAGCTGAACATCCTGATGCAGAAAGGGTTTTCGCGGCTTTACATGAACGGCGGCCTGGTGCGCATCGAAGAATTGCTGGAAGAAAAATCCCCGAAGATCGCCGCTTCCGCCTATGTGCTGGTAGACCGCATCGTGGTGAAGGATTTTGAGGAAGACGACAAACACAGGATTGCGGACTCCGTGCAGACGGCCTTTTACGAAAGCGAAGGCGACTGCATCCTGGAAGTGGACGGCAAAATTTCGCATACTTTCTCCAACCGTTTCGAGCTGGACGGCATCCAGTTCGAAGAACCGGTGCCCAACCTGTTTTCTTTCAACAATCCCTACGGCGCCTGTCCCACCTGCGAAGGTTTCGGCCAGGTGCTGGGCATAGACGCGGACCTCGTGATGCCCGACAAGCGGCTGAGCGTGTACGAAGGCGCTATCGCGCCGTGGCGGGGGGAAAAGATGGGCGAATACAAGGAAGCATTGGTAAAAGCCGCGCGGAAGTTCGGTTTCCCCATACATAAACCCGTTTCGGAATTGACGGACGAGCAGCTGAAGCTGCTCTGGACGGGCAACGAGCACTTCTACGGCCTGAACGAGTTCTTCAAAATGGTGGAGCAGAACCTGTACAAAGTGCAATACCGCGTGCTGCAGGCGCGTTACCGCGGCCGCACCATTTGTCCCACCTGCAACGGCGCGCGGCTGCGCAAAGAGGCGCTGTACGTGAAAGTGGGCGACGCCAGCATCGCGGACCTGGTGGACCAGCCCGTGGAAAAGCTGAAAGCCTGGTTTGACGCATTGGAGCTGGACGAATACCAGCAGCAGGTGTCCAAACGGATACTCGTGGAAGTGCATCACCGCCTGAAAACCCTGCTGGACGTAGGTTTGGGATACCTCACGCTGAACCGCGTGGCGAACACCCTCAGCGGCGGCGAAAGCCAGCGCATCCAGCTTACGCGCACGCTCGGCAGCAATCTCACCAATTCCCTTTACATCCTCGACGAGCCGAGCATCGGCCTGCACGCGCGCGACACGCACCGCCTCATCCGCGTGCTGCACGAGCTGCGCGACCTCGGCAATACCGTGGTAGTGGTGGAGCACGACGAGCAGCTGATGGAAAAAGCAGACTACATCATCGATATGGGGCCGCTGGCGAGCCATCTTGGCGGGGAAGTGATCTTCGAAGGCACTTATCCCGAAATATTAAAGGACGGTAAAAGCCTCACCGGCAAATATCTCAGCGGCCATCTCCGCATCGAGCCGCCGGCGCACCTGCGCAAATGGAAACGTTCCATCAAACTCGAAGGCTGCCGCCAGCACAACCTGAAGAACATCGACGTGGAATTCCCGCTGGGCGTGCTTTGCGTGGTTACCGGCGTGTCCGGCTCGGGAAAGACGACCCTCGTGAAACAGATACTCTACCCCGCGCTCATGAAGCTCAAAGGCGAGTTCACCGACCGCGTGGGCAACCACCGCGCCATGAAAGGGGACATGGACCACATCACGCAGATCGAGATGGTAGACCAGAACCCCATCGGCAAAAGCTCCCGCTCCAACCCGGTGACCTACATCAAAGCCTATGACGAGATCCGCGACCTGTATTCCAAACAGCCGCTGTCAAAGATGCGCGGCTTCCAGCCCAAACATTTTTCGTTCAACGTAGACGGCGGGCGCTGCGATACCTGCAAGGGAGAAGGCGAAGTGATCGTGGAAATGCAATTCCTCGCGGACGTGCATCTTACCTGCGAAACCTGCGGCGGCAAACGTTTTAAGGACGAAGTGCTGGAAGTGCAGTACAAGGGAAAAAATATTTACGACGTGCTGGAAATGGGCGTGGACGAGGCGATCGAATTTTTCAAAGATGAAAAGGACGTGATGTCGAAGATACGCCCGCTGAGCGACGTAGGGCTCGGGTACGTAAAGCTCGGCCAAAGCTCTGACACGCTTTCCGGCGGCGAGGCGCAGCGTGTGAAGCTGGCGAGCTTCCTCGGCAAAGGCAAGGCGCAGGGGCACATCCTGTTCATTTTCGACGAACCCACCACGGGGCTTCACTTCCATGATATCCGCAAGCTGCTGGCAAGCTTCAACGCGCTGATAGAGCAGGGGCACAGCGTGCTCGTGATCGAGCACAACCTGGACGTGATCCGCAGCGCGGACTGGGCGATAGACCTCGGCCCCGAAGGCGGGGAAGGCGGCGGATCGCTGCTGTACGCGGGCGTTCCGGAAGGTTTGAAAAAAGTAAAGGAAAGTTATACGGGGAAGTTCCTGTGAAACCCCGCGCCTATCGCAGGCGGTCGAGGCTTTTGATCAGCTTTTCATCCTTATAGATCCCTCTCGCAGCGAGGAAAAGGCATACCACCATCACCACCGGCAGGAACGCCGGCAGCAGGTAATTCGCCCGCAGGTTGGTGGCGCCCCCGGCCACCAGCGCGTTGGCCGTGTTCTGCACGCCAAAATAGATCAGCACCAGGATGCCGATAGCCAGCAGCATGTTCAGCACCGTAAGCCTGAACTGCAGCTTGCGCTTTTTGTACAGGAAAATGCAAACAAAGCTGAGGATGGTGCTCACCATCAACACCGTGAATATCAGATAGCTGGACGTGGCGTTGAAGGTCTCCACCACGGGCGTGGCGCCCCTGGTAAGGGTGGCTTTCCAGAGATCGAAGCTTCCCATTACGCCGCCGGCAATGGCGGCAAGCAGCAGAAACAGGCTTTGAATGCGTTGTATCATGATATTCGCGAATGTTTAACGGCGTAAAAGTAAATAATTATTGCGAACCAACACGAACGGAGTAGGCCCCGTTCCTCCGATACTTCGTATATTGCACGCCCAATAACAATCTTATGGCTAAGAAACTGAACAAGCAGGATGCGCTCGATTATCACGCGATGGGCAAACCCGGCAAGATAGAAGTCATACCTACGAAAGACACCAAAACACAATGGGACCTCTCCCTCGCTTATTCACCCGGCGTTGCAGAACCCTGCAAAGAGATCGCCGCAGACGTAGAGAACGTTTATAAGTACACCGCCAAAGGAAACCTCGTTGCCGTGATCAGCAACGGCACCGCAGTGCTCGGTCTCGGCGACATCGGCCCCGAGGCCGGCAAGCCGGTGATGGAAGGAAAAGGCGTGCTGTTCAAGATATTCGCGGACATCGACGTGTTCGACATAGAGCTGAACACCCGCGACGTGGACGAGTTCGTGCGCGTGGTAAAGGCCATGGAACCGACTTTTGGCGGCATCAACCTGGAAGACATCAAAAGCCCGGAATGTTTTGCCATCGAAGAACGGCTGCGGAAAGAGCTGAAGATCCCCGTGATGCACGACGACCAGCACGGCACCGCCATCATTTCCAGCGCCGCATTGCTCAATGCATTGCAGCTGGTGAAAAAGAAGATCGAGAAAGTAAGGTTCGTGGTGAACGGCGCGGGAGCCGCCGCCATGGCCTGTGTGCGGCTGTATGTGTCGCTCGGCGCCAAACCGGAGAACTTCATCATGTTTGACAAGGACGGTGTGCTCAACCGCCAGCGCGCCGACCTCGATGAAATGAAACGGCAATTCGCCACCGCTTCCAAAGTGACCACCCTGGCGGAAGCGCTGAAAGGCGCGGACGTGTTCGTTGGCCTGTCCGTCGGCAACGTGGTGACGGAAGAAATGGTGAAAAGCATGGCGAAAAGCCCTATCGTGTTCGCCATGGCCAACCCGGACCCGGAGATCGCGTACGAAACGGCGATCGGTTCCCGCAAAGACCTTATTATGGCCACCGGCCGTTCCGATTACCCCAACCAGGTGAACAACGTGCTGGGCTTCCCCTACATCTTCCGCGGCGCGCTCGACGTACGCGCCACGCAGATCAACGAAGCAATGAAACTCGCTGCCGTCCACGCTTTGGCCGATCTTGCAAAATCGCCCGTGCCCGATATCGTGAACCTGGCCTATAACGAGCGCAACCTTGTATTCGGCCCCAATTATATCATCCCGAAACCGATGGACCCGCGCCTGCTCAGCACCGTAGCGCCCGCCGTCGCGAAAGCCGCCATGG
>CBINIO010000134.1:0-9410 GCA_966250725.1 uncultured Chitinophaga sp. | reverse complement strand
TAGAAAGATTCCATCACGGGCAGCACGGCTGTTGGTGTGAGGGTATTCTGCATCTTGCAAAGGTAGCTTAAATTCAGTTCTGGTTGCCTTTCTGTGCGATGGCGGCGTGATAGGTGTTCTTCAGCAATGCCGCGATGGTCATAGGACCCACGCCGCCGGGCACCGGCGTGATGAAGCTGCATTTGGGCGACACTTCGGCGTAGTTCACATCGCCTACCAGGCGGAAACCGCTCTTTTTGGAAGCGTCCGGTACGCGGTTGATACCCACGTCTATCACTATAGCGCCTTCTTTCACCATGTCGCCGGTCACGAAATCGGGACGGCCAATGGCTGCCACCACGATGTCCGCCTGCAGGCAGATCTCTTTCAGGTTGTGCGTGTGGCTGTGGCAAAGGGTCACGGTGCAGTTGCCGGGATTGGTGTTGCGGCTTAGCAGGATGCTCACCGGCGTGCCTACGATGTGGCTGCGGCCGATCACCACGGCGTGTTTGCCTCTGGTGTCGATGTTGTAATGCTCCAGCATCAGCATGATGCCGTAAGGCGTGGCGGGTATGAAAGCGGGCAGACCGGCGACCATTTTACCCACGTTCATGGGATGAAAGCCGTCTACGTCCTTGCTGGGATCGATGGTGTTGATTACCAGCTCTTCGTTGATATGTTTGGGCAAAGGAAGCTGCACCAGGATGCCGTCAATATCCACGTTCTCGTTGAGCGCGTTGATATGATCGAGCAGGTGCTTTTCGGAAATGGTGTCCTCAAAACGGAGAAGGGTGGAGTTGTAGCCGATCTCCGCGCAGGATTTCACCTTGGATGCCACGTAAGTTTCGCTGGCGCCGTTGTTGCCGACGAGGATGGCGGCCAGGTGCGGTACTTTTTTGCCCAGGGCCTTTAATTCGGTCGTTTTAACGGCCAGCTCGTCCTTGATGGCCTGTGAAGTGAGTTTTCCGTCTAAAATTTGCATGCGCAAAGGTACGGAAAAGGAAGCACAAATGGAAAGGGGCCGCTCAGCCGGAGCGGCCCCGTATACCAGATTGATAAATGAACGCTGGAATCTAAAAAGGAATGTATAAAGGCAATTAAACTTTTGGCGCGGCCTCCAGGATTTCCGGATCGGCTTTGCCTGCATATTTTTCGAAGTTTTTAACAAATTGCGCGGCCAGGTCGGCGGCTTTGGCGTCGTACGCGGCGCCGTCCGCCCAGGTATTGCGCGGGTCCAGTATATCGGCAGGTACGCCGTCAACGGCGTCGGGGATGGCTACGCCGAATACGGGATGATTTTTATACGCGGCTTTGTCCAGCCCGCCTTTGAGCGCGGCGCCGATCATGGCGCGGGTATAGCTGAGCTTGATGCGGTTGCCGGTGCCGTAAGGCCCGCCGGTCCAGCCGGTGTTTACCAGCCATACGTTCACGTCGTGCTCACGCATTTTTTCGCCGAGCATCTGCGCGTAACGCGTAGGGTGCAGCGGCAGGAAAGGTGCGCCAAAGCATGCGCTGAACGTGGATTTGGGCTCTGTTACCCCTGCTTCGGTGCCGGCTACCTTGGCGGTGTACCCGGAAATGAACTGGTACATGGCCTGCCCGGGCGTGAGCCTGGAGATCGGCGGCAATACGCCGTAAGCGTCGCAGGTGAGAAAAAATATATGCTTCGGGGTAGCGCCTACGGACGGTTCCTTCGCATTGCCGATATAATGCAGGGGATAAGACACGCGGGTGTTTTCCGTGAT
Organism: uncultured Chitinophaga sp.; assembly: GCA_966250725.1. Lineage (GTDB taxonomy): Bacteria > Bacteroidota > Bacteroidia > Chitinophagales > Chitinophagaceae > Chitinophaga. The sequence continues at coordinate 7,686 of CBINIO010000134.1, read as the reverse complement.
TGTCTTGTCCGCATAATTTACGGTATGGGTGCCGGGGAAGACGTTGACGTTCTCCAGCAGCGCGCCTTCACGTATGGCGTTAAAAATTGCGGGCTCTTTTTCCGCGCTGAGATCGATCGTTTTGGCATAACAGCCGCCTTCAAAATTAAAAACGGATGTAGGCGTCCAGCCGTGCTCGTCGTCGCCGATGAGCTTGCGTTCGGGATCGGCGCTGAGCGTGGTTTTGCCGGTGCCGCTGAGACCGAAGAAAACGGCCGTGTCGCCGTCTTTCCCTTCGTTGGCGGAGCAGTGCATGCTGAGCACGTTCCGGTCATGCGGCAGCAGGTAGTTGAGAATGGAGAACACGCCTTTTTTGACCTCGCCGGTGTAGGCGGAGCCGCCGATGAGGATCATTTTCCGGGTGAAATCCACGAGGGAAAAATTGTGCTGGCGCGTGCCGTCGGTGGCGGGGTCGGCAAACAGGCCGGGGGCTTGTATCACCGTCCATTCCGGTTCCATGTGCTCCAGCTCTTCTTCCGAAGGGCGGATGAACATGTTGTAGGCGAAAAGACTGGCCCAGGGCGTTTCTGTGATCACACGGATGTTGATGCGGTACGCCGGATCGGCGCAGGCCTGGCAATCCCTTACCCATACGGGCTTTCCGTTGAAATAACGGGTGATCTTCCGGTACAGCCTGTCGAAGTTGGCGGATGTGAACGGCAGGTTGAAGTCGTTCCAGTTCACCGTATCGGCGGTGATGCTGTCTTTTACGATAAATTTATCCTTGGGCGAACGGCCGGTGAACTCTCCTGTGTTGACCACCAGGGCTCCGGTATCGCTAAGGCAGCCCTGCTTTAACGCAAGGGTCTGCGCGGTCAGCTCCTCCGGGGAGAGTTGGTAATGTACGTCGGCGTTCTCTATGCCCAATTCCCGCAATTCCCTGAGTGTATCTCTGACACTGCTGATTTGCATAAAGAAAGATTGTTTTGGTGTATTGGCAAAACTATGATTTTTTTGATACTATCAAATTTTATGGGTGTTGTCACCTTTAAATTTGTAGAAATCTATACCTTTGACACCTGTTTTTTAGAAATTATTTAATCGCATCGATTCCAATTTTCCGGAAAATCAAAAGAACGGCGGAATAATTATTCGTTAATATGCCATCACTCCGGGTTAATGGAGTATAACTTTTGTGTTACCGTCCGCGGCGGCGCTGCAAAGCGCACGTTTTTGCCGGTTCCTGATTTTCCGGTAAGTTTGATCCTCCAAGACAAAAAATACAACAATGAAGTACCTGCCACTCGATCAGAAGATCTTTATCAAGAACCGTGCACGGTTTACCGCGAAAATGCAGCCTGATTCCATCGCCATCTTCAATTCCAACGACGAACTGCCCACCAATGGCGACGCGCTTCATCCTTTCCGCCAGAATGCGGACCTGTACTGGCTTACCGGTATCGACCAGGAAGATACCATGCTGGTGCTTTTTCCCGATAACCCGGACCCGAAATACCGCGAAGTGCTGGTACTGGTAAGACCTAACGAGCTGAAAGAAAAATGGGACGGCCACCGTCTCCGCCGCGAGGAAGCGCAAGCCATTTCAGGCATCGACACCATCGTATGGCTCGATTCGCTGGACGGTCTGCTGCAGCCCTGGATCCACGAAGCGGTCAATATCTACCTCAACACCAACGAAAATAACCGTAAAGCGAACCTCGTTCCCGTAAGGGATTACCGTTACGCGCAGGAGCTGCGCAGCCGCTACCCGCTGCACAATTATCTCCGCTCCGCCCGCATCCTGAAAGAGCTGCGCGCGGTAAAAACGGAAGAAGAAATAGCCGTGATGCAGACCGCCATTGACATCACCGAAAAAACTTTCCGCCGGTTATTGCAATTCATCCGGCCCGGCGTGTACGAACACGAGATCCACGCGGAAATACTGCACGAATTCCTGCGCAACCGCGCTACCGGAGAGGCTTACGGCTCCATCATCGCGTCGGGCGACCGTGCGCGCACGCTGCATTACGTAAGCAACAACCAGGAGTGTAAATCCGGCGAGCTGATCCTGATGGACTTTGGCGCGGCTTACGGCGGCTACAATGCCGACCTTACCCGCACCGTGCCGGTCAGCGGCAAGTTCACCGCCCGCCAGCGCGAGGTGTACAACGCCTGCCTGCACCTGCACAACTACGCCAAATCCATTCTCAAGCCCGGCGTCACTATCGGCAAATACCACGAGATGGTCGGGGTGGAAGCAGGAAAAGAATTTGTAAAGCTGGGCCTGCTCACCGAAGCGGACATCAAAAACCAGGACCCTGAAACGCCCGCCTACCGCAAATACCTTTACCACGGCATTTCGCACCACCTCGGCGTGGACGTGCACGACCTCGGCCCTTCCTTCTTCCAGCCCATCCCTGACGGCGCGGTGCTGACAGTGGAACCGGGCATTTATATCGAAGAAGAAAAAATGGGCATCCGCATCGAGAACAACGTATGGGTGAAATCCGGCGGCAACGTGGACCTGATGAAGAACATCCCCATCACGGCGGACGAGATCGAAGCCCTGATGAAAAAATAAATATCGCTGAAAGCAGCAGACGGGCCGGCCTGAACGTTCAGAAACTTCATGGCCGGCCTTTTTTTCAACCGGCCAAAATGTATAACTTGGCCCCTGCTGAAGAAAATCCGATCAATGAAACAGATTCCCAATATCCTTACGATTTCCAATCTTTTTTGCGGTACGCTGGCCATCATCTTCATTCTGCATGCGCCGGAATATATCGCGGAATTTAACGGTACGGAATACACCGTCACCAACCCCGAACCTGTTTACTGGGCTTCCGCGCTGGTGGTGCTGGCCGGTGTGATCGACTTTTTTGACGGATTCGCGGCGAGGCTGCTGAAAGTGTCTTCCCCGCTGGGCAAAGAGCTGGATTCGCTGGCGGACGTCGTATCGTTTGGCGTGGTGCCGGGCATGATCCTTTTCCGCCTGCTGCGCAGCGCCTACCTGCAAACGCCGGACGTGTTCGACGTTTCCTACTTCAACCTCGCGCCGGCCATGCTGGTGCCGTGCTTCGCGGCGTACCGCCTCGCGGTGTTCAACCTGGACACGCGGCAGAGCGAACATTTTATCGGCGTGCCCACGCCGGCCGTGGGTTTCCTGGTGGCTTCCTTCCCGCTCATCATGCTCTACAATCCTTACAACCTGGCGCACCTGCTGCAAAACGTATGGATCCTGTACGGCATCATCGCCGTGCTGTGTTACCTGATGGTGAGCCAGCACCCGATGATCAGCCTGAAATTCAAAAACTTCTCCCTGAAGGATAACTGGGCCCGCTTCCTGCTGGCCGCGCTGGCGACCGCGAGCATTCCCGTGCTGCAATACGCCGCCGTGCCTTTTGTATTCGCCGTATATGTCGCGCTTTCACTGCTGGCGCCTCCAAAGGCCAGCCATGGCTGATCTTCGAAATTGATCGGCCGTAATTCGTAATAAATTGCTAGGTTTGCGTCTAAATTTTTCAGAAAAATGACATTTACTGCGCATATCAACGTGATGCCGTTGAAAGAACTGCTGGACCCTCAAGGCAAAGCTGTATTGGGCGGATTGAAAAACCTGGGCCTCGGAAACGTGCACGACGTACGCATCGGCAAGCACATCACGCTTCAGATCGAAGCATCCAGCCGCGAAGAAGCGCAACAGATCGCCGAAAACGCCTGCCAGAAACTGCTGGCCAACCAGGTAATGGAGTTCTACGAAGTTAATATCCAATAAAATTGTCCCGGCTGTACCTCATTCCATCACCCATCGGCAACCTGGCTGACATTACTTACCGGGCCGTGAAAGTATTGGAGAGCGTAGAGCTGGTGCTGGCGGAAGACACCCGCACCTCGGGCGTTCTTCTCAGGCATTACAATATCAACAAGCCTGTAACACCTTATCATCAGCACAACGAGCATAAGGTGTTGCAGCACCTCGTACAGCAGCTGCAAAGCGGCAAACAAATGGCCCTGCTCACGGATGCGGGTACGCCCGGCGTTTCAGATCCCGGCTTCCTGCTCGTGCGCGAATGCATCCGCGAAGGCATACCGGTGGAATGCCTGCCAGGCGCCACCGCTTTCGTTCCCGCGCTGGTGAACAGCGGCATCCCCATGAACCGCTTTGCCTTCGAAGGTTTTCTTCCCCCCAAAAAAGGCCGCCACACTTTACTTACGCAATTATCCTCCGAAGAACGCTGCATGGTGTTCTACGAATCGCCGCACCGCCTCGTAAAAACGCTGGAAGATTTTATACAGTATTTCGGCGCGGAAAGACAATGCTGCGTGTCGCGCGAGCTCACAAAAATGTTCGAAGAAAATAAACGCGGCACTTTGCAGGAGGTGCGCGACCATTTTTCCGAAAAAGGGGTGAAGGGCGAAATCGTCATAGTGGTAGCGGGTTTCGCGGGTTGACCGGCTTGCATGACCTATAATGAAAGCATCGCATGTATGTTTTCAGTCTATTGAAATTTTTTGCAGAATGAATTTTATTGTCTAATATTACACTGAGCATTTTACAGAATAGTAGCATAGTAGTATACCCCAAACGAATAACAGCATACTTAGCACGTAGCATAACCCCGGTTTCAGAATAACATATAGAAGGACCCCATAAATCTTAAATCAATGATTGATCAGGTATTGAGCGCAATCATTAGTAAGCTGAATACTTATATCGGTACCCTCGACCCCGAAGTGACGCCGGGCAATATTTCTTTTGCCGACGCTTTCCAGGATACGCCTTCGCAAAACCTGACGGACAAGATCGTTGTATCCGTGGTGAACATCCAGCAGGAAGAAAGCCTGCGCAACATCCCGTTCCGCCGCACCGTAACCGTGGCGGGCCTTCCGCAGGGCGTGGAGCAGCAGGCGGAGATCTATCTCAACGTGTATGTGCTTTTCAGCGCCAACAAAAACAATTATCTCACGGCGCTGCAGCGCATTTCGCAGGTGATCGCGTTTTTCCAGCGGCAGTTCGTTTTTACCCCGGCGGACACGCCGGTGCTCGGCACGCTCAATCTCGGCAAAATCATTTTCGACCTGTACAGCACGCGCTTTGAGGAATTGAACCAGTTGTGGAGCATGATGGGAGGGAAGTACATCCCTTCCGTGGTTTACAAAATGCGCATGGCCGTGATACAGGACGCACCGGAAAACGAAGCGGGCATTATTACAGAGATCAATTTGCAATCCCAGATACTGAGTACACATACCGAATAACACTTCCTCATGGAAAAGATCGTTTGGCGATACATCCCCGAATTCAGGGTCAGCATCCGCGTGAACGGCGCAGACGCGGGAGACGCCGTCCGCCTGCGCCCCTCGCCGGCCAGCGCCGACAGCATCCGCAACTACGGCCTGCTTACAAGAGCAACGCCCGGAGGGCTGACGGCTTACATGAAACAGCATCACAACGGCGTGAGCTGGGTGCCTGCCGTGCCTATCACGCAGCCCGTTCTTTTTTCGTTCTGGCTTACGCTGGCGAATGGCGCGCCTTTTCCTTCCATCGATTTTTTTGAGCAGGGCGCGCAGCAGCTGGGAAGAAAGATATTTTATGCGAACAATCTTTCCGCCGCCGGCGCCATCGATGCGAACCTGGCGGGAAATACGGTGGCGCTTACCGCCGCCGCCGACGCGGGCAACGCGGAAAACGGCGCGCTGAGCGGATTGCTGCTGTCCAAACAGGTGGCGCCGGGCGAGTATACGCAGATTCGGGCGGGGAAGATCGCGCCGGGCGCGCCGGTGAGCTTTACGCTGAACACGCCGGTTGCCGCTACGCAGGAATCGGTCGGGCTCGATCTTCGCCGACTGCCGGGCGGCGCATATGTAGTGCGGCTCGAGGGCGGCACACCGCTGGAAGAACGCGTGGTGTTCGACCAGCGCGCCGCGGGCGGAGCGGTAAGCGGTATGATCGACATTTATAAGAACGCATGGCATATGGCGCCGCAGCCGCGGGAATACAGCATTAATTTCTTAAGTACTTGATTAAACTGATCGCACATGTTAAACCTTGCAAACCTCAAAACACCCGGCGTTTATATCGACGAGGTGCCGAAATTTCCGCCCTCCGTGGCGCAGGTCGAAACGGCCATCCCCGCATTTATCGGGTACACGCGTTTAACCACCCTCAACGGTGAATCCCTCATCAACAAGCCCGTGCGCATCACCTCCCTCGTGGAATACGAAGCCATTTTCGGCGCGCGGCTCGAAACGTTCACCGCGGCCGTAAATACTGTTACCGGCGTGAACGTGGTGGCTACGCCGCCCGCCGCGCCTGCCGCGCTGTACCGGATGTATTACGCGCTGCAGCTGTATTTCTCCAATGGCGGCGGGCCCTGTTATATCGTGTCCATCGGGGCGGACACCACTACGCCCACCACGCTGCCGAACCATACTGCCGGGCTGGCGGCCATCGGCAAGGAAGACGAGCCTACGCTGCTGGTGTTCCCCGATGCGCTTTCGCTCGCACGCGGCGACTTCTACGATCTTTACGGCCTCGCCCTCGCGCAATGCGCCGAGCTGAAGGACCGCTTCGCCATCATCGATATTTTTAACGGTCATCTCGATTACACCATTCCGCTCGGCGATAACGTGATAGACGATAATACCAACGGCTTCCGCACGCTGATCGGCAACAGCAACCTGCCTTACGGCGCGGCGTACTACCCGCAGCTGGAAACTTCGCTGACCTTCAACTACGACGAAGAGGCGGTCGCCATCACCGGCACTTTGAACGGCGCGCCCGTTGTGGCGAACTCCGTGCTGCGCGTGTTCGAGCCGGCCAGCCCGGCGGATGAGGCGCGGTCGCTGTACCATGTGTCCAACAAATTATACCACGAGATCAAAAGCACCATCGCGGCGATGCCGCTGGTATTGCCGCCGAGCAGCGCCATCGCGGGCATTTATGCGACGGTGGACAGTACGCGCGGCGTATGGAAAGCGCCCGCCAACGTGAGCCTGCGTTTTGTGCGCCGTCCCATGGTGGCGGTAGACGATGCTTCGCAGGAAAACCTCAACGTGCACACCACCGGCAAATCGGTGAACGCGATACGCAGCTTTAGCGGGAAAGGCGTGCTGGTATGGGGCGCACGCACGCTTGCCGGCAACGACAACGAATGGCGTTATGTGAGCGTACGCCGCTTTTTCAACATGGTGGAAGAGTCCACCAAAAAAGCGACCGAACCTTTTGTGTTCGAGCCGAACGACGCCAACACCTGGATCAAGGTGCGCGCGATGATCGAGAACTTCCTGATCCTGCAATGGCGCGCGGGCGCGCTGGCGGGCGCGAAACCGGAGCACGCGTTTTACGTAAGCGTGGGCCTGGGGCAAACCATGACCGCGCAGGACATTCTCGAAGGCCGGATGATCGTGGAGATCGGCATGGCCGTTGTGCGCCCGGCCGAGTTTATCGTGCTCCGCTTCAGTCATAAAATGCAGGAATCATAACCATCAATAATTGAACGATCATGGATTATAAAACCCCGGGCGTATATGTGGAGGAACTGCAGCTCATCCCTCCTTCGGTAGCCCCCGTAGCCACGGCCATACCGGCTTTTATCGGGCACACGGCCGTAACGGCCGACGCAAAAGGCGCTACGCTGGTGAACGTGCCCGTACGCATCACCTCCATGCTGGAATACACCACCGTGTTCGGCGGCGTGGTGCTGG
>CBINIO010000133.1:0-9429 GCA_966250725.1 uncultured Chitinophaga sp. | reverse complement strand
ATAAAAAGGGAAGTTCTTTTTTTCATGAGATAGATTTTTTAGAGGGTTAATGTGGGTTCAATCCTCTAAAAATAACCAACCTCCCTTTAAACTACTCGCCGATTCGTATCATCTTCTCGCAGATTCGTATCATTTTACAGATCTACTACCGCTCCCTGGCCGTAGATCTGCTGTTTATATTTTAATGAAGGTGAAGGAAGAAACGCTCCCAGCCCCAGCTTGTCCCATTTCTCATCGATGGCTTTGATGGTGGCGTCGTCCGCCACGATGATGTTCGGCCAGTCGCGCTGAAAATCGTCGAACGCCTTTGTTTTGATGGTGCCGTCGAGGCCCATGCAGGCGGTGGCTTTATGCGCATCGCGGCTGGACGGGCGTTCGGCAAGGAAGTTGTCGCGTTTCGGGTCGAGGTTGTTGCAGAAGCGCCACAGCGCGGAGGGCAGGTCCTGCGGGTCTACCGTATGCTCCACGTACAGCACCATTTTGACTCCTTCCATGCCGGGCTGCGCGTACAGCTGCGGGTGCAGCTCGCGCAGGTGATTGCGGCGTTTCTTCTCCACGGCCACCACGATGCAGGGAATATCCAGCTGCAGCAGCGAAGCGTTCACCGCTTTTATTTCGGGGAAAGCGGTTTGCAATGCGGCGATGTTCACCTCCGGGGAAAAAGGCGCGGTATCAAAACGGTCGTCGGTTTCTTCGGGGAGACGCGCGGTACCGTCGATGCACATCTTCCCGCCAAATCCCATACGCGAGCAGGAATGGTCGAGCACGTCCATCGGGCCCTGGCTGAAATAGATGTCCGTCGCAGGGTTCAGGTGTTTGAACGCGTATTGCGCGAGCGCTTTATAATCGTTGATGTGGGTACCGGTGTCCGTTACCGCGAGGATTTTGTTAAACATCATCTGTCCCGCGCCCCACATGGCGTTCATCACTTTCTGGGCCTGGCCCGGATAATCTTTTTGTATCTGCGCGATCACGAGGTTGTGAAATACGCCTTCCACGGGCATTTCCATGTCCACGATCTCAGGCACCAGCGTCATTTTGATGGGCGCCAGGAAGATCCTTTCCGTGGCCTTCCCGATCCAGGCGTCTTCCTGCGGAGGAATGCCCACGATGGTGGAAGGATACACCGCGTCTTTGCGGTGCGTGATGGCGGTGACATGAAAACGCGGGTACCAGTCCGCCAGCGAATAATAACCGGTATGGTCGCCGAAAGGTCCTTCCCATATCAGCTCTTCGTTTGGCTCCACATATCCTTCTATCACAAAATCCGCGTCGGCAGGCACTTCCAGCTCGGGCTGGGAAATACATTTTACCAGCTCCACTTTCTTTTTGCGGAGAAAACCGGCCAGCATGTATTCGTCCACGTTTTCGGGAAGCGGTGCGGTGGCGGAATAGGTGTATACCGGGTCGCCGCCGAGGATTACCGCCACGGGCATGCGTTTGCCGAGCTTTTTATATTCGGAGAAATGTTTGGCGGATACTTTGTGTTTGTGCCAGTGCATGCCGGTCATGTCTTTTTCGAACACCTGCATGCGGTACATGCCCACGTTGCGGCTTTGCGTGTGCGGGTCTTTGGTGTGGATCACGGGCAGGGTGATAAAAGGCCCGCCGTCCTGCGGCCAGCAGGTCATTACGGGCAGCTTGCCGAGGTCGGGGCTGGTCATTACCACTTCCTGGCAGGCGCCGCGGCCGCTTGTCACTTTGGGCATCCAGGAGGCGAACTGGCTGAGCTTTGGCAGCATCGCGAGTTTGTCGAGGATGCTTTCTTTTGGTTTGGACAGCAGCTTGAAGAGCCCTTCGATCTCGGAGGCCACATCGTCCAGCTCCTGTACGCCGAGGGCCATGCACATGCGGCGGTAGCTTCCCATGGAGTTGATGAGCACGGGGAAATCGTACCCGGTATTTTCAAACAGCAGCGCTTTGCCGCCGTCCGGCGATTTGCTGATGCGGTCGGTGATTTCAGCTATTTCGAGATGCGGGTCCACATATTCGCTGATCCTCACCAGTTCCCCTGCTTTTTCCAGCGTATCGATAAAGTGCCTTAGATGCTTAAATGCCATTGTCGAGCTTTTCGTTCAATGGGCAAAAGTACGTTGGTTACGGGGAATAAAAAAAGGCCCCGTCCGGAAACGGGGCCTTTCGGCTATTGTAGTCACAAAAGCAAACTAGTTGCCGAAAACAATCACGCCTGAAACCCTTGGCCTGCCTGGAAGCGGCAACGGCAACGGAGGCGGAGGCGGCGGGAACGGCAAGCGCGGGCGTACCACTACTACCCTATGCCGGTGATCGTCCCTGCGGTAGTCGCGGTAACGATGTTTCACCTTTTTGTAGTGCCCGTGGCCCCTGCGGTCATCGTCACAATCGTCATAACGTTCATACCTGTCGCGGTCGTGACCGTGGCCGTGACCGCGGCCTCTGTGCTGTGCCTGTGTAGTTGCATAGGTTGCTCCGAGGAGGAGCATCACGAGAATCAGCTTTTTCATAGCCTGCTGTTTTAATTGGTCTTTCTGCCCGTTCATCCCCTTTTTTATCTAAGGCGGACGGGCTTGTTATGGTAAATTCAAAACGCATGCCAAGAAGTTTTTACCGGCGGATAATCGCTGTCATGGCGGGTTTAAAGCATCGCTTCAGCGGATGAACGGAAATGCAATCCATCGTTTTGGAAGGAAAAAATGATGAGTGGGAAATGGGGGGATTGTTGGTGAGGTATGGTGTTAACACCTCCATCACTCCTGCTTTTCATGCTTAATTTCAGAAAAGAAAGGTGTTAACACCTCAATTATCACTCGACCCGATACCGGGTAGTTTCAGAAGAAAGGTGTTAACACCGCAATCATCTCTCGACCCGCTACCGGGTAGTTTCAAAAGAAAGGTGTTAACACCGCAATCATCTCTCGCTACAGAATAATTTCAGAAAAAAGGTGTTAACACCTCAACCATTCCACCCCCATCGTATTCGTCATTTTCAAAACGAAGGTGTTAACACCACAACTCCATCTTATAAAACAAAAAATCCAGATCATGAACTACCTGTCACCGATTCACAAAAGAAAACCACGAAACGATTAAGATACCGCCCCAACAAAAAACGACGCACAAAAAAAGGCTGTCTTTAAAGACAACCTTTTACTTTTTCTATTTGGACTTGATTGGGGGTGTATGCTCACATTTACACAACCATCGTGCCAAAGTGATAATATGTTCTTACATTTTAAAACACTTCGAAAAGTTCGTCGTGCGCCGCCCGCCGCTGCCACCGATGCGGTACATCACGGTGATGCCGGAAAATGTATACCAGTCCTTGTACTTGGGAGAACCACGCTGCACGCCGTCCTGCGGATAGTTGCCGATCACGCCGCTTTTATTCACCTCATCGCCGCGCCATGCCCAGTCTACCGCCAGCTGCCCTCTTTCGGCCAACAGCGTATTCTGATCAACATAGGTCGTGCTCACATCATCCAGGTAATCGGTGAACGTGGGGCGCAGGCCGATTTCCAGCCCAAGCGTGATGCGGTCCGTAAAAAGATATTTGAAACCCACGCCAAAAGGAATGGAGATCTGGTGAAGCGCATACTGGTTCCCTCTTTCAGGATACTGCGGCAGCCCCTGCCCTTCCGTGCTCAAACGGCGAAGCGGGATGCGGTTGCCCAGCGAATCCTTCGCGGTAGGATAAAAGCTGAAAAGCGCCACACCTCCGAATATATAAGGAGTAAAGCCTTTGTCGTCGATATCGAGGATGTTCAGCTCGGCGCCGAGATGGCCCTCCCAAAGATGTGTGCTGAAACTGAGATTGCGCTGCTGCAATGCAACGCTGGTATTGGACTTGTCGTCCGCAGCGGCCATGCCCCATGTAAAACCCGCGCGCAAGGTCAGGAAGCGGTTGATGTCCCGTTTTACCTGCAGCCCGAGCATGGGCCGCGTATAGCTGAAGTTCACGCGTTTTTCGGAAAGGTCGCCACTGTAATTACTGATGCCGGCGATACCGCCAACGTGCCAGTCCTGGGATTTACTAACAAAGGGAGCAGCGAGCAATACAACGAACCCGATGATCTTTTTCAAGGTTGTAAGGTTTTAACAGGTTACTGATTACTACAACGCTACAGACTGTCAAAAAAGTATCCGGGGCATGCGTAACCGGGAACTAAATTATACAATTTTCCACTTTATTACAATTCTAAAGATATGATTATAAAAGCCTTTTACGCTACCATAGGGCGTAAAGCCTTATTTTTGCGGCAGGTATGATATTTGAGTGAGCGATGTTTTAACCATTTACCATTATAAACTGTAATTAATACGTGAATACCCCCCGCCGGAAAAAAATCGTTCGCTGGATCGTTGGTAGTGTTTTAACCTTGCTGCTGCTGCCGGCGCTGCTGCTCCTGCTGCTGCAATTACCGGTGGTGCAGCATTTCATGCGGAACAAGGCGGAATCGTACCTTCAAAAACAGTTAAAAACGGACGTGCATATCGGCGGCCTGCGGTTCTCCTGGTGGAATTCGCTTACCCTCAGCGACGTGTACGTAGGCGATACGCGGAAAGACACGCTGCTGTCAAGCGGGGAACTGGCCGTTAAATACAACCTGCTGGCCCTCCTGAATAATAATCTCAAGATCCGGTCGCTGCGGTGGGAAGACGCCGTGGTGAACGTTTACCGCCCCGCCGCGGATTCTTCGTTCAACTACCAGTTCGTGATCGACGCTTTCAGCTCGCCGGAAGACAAAAAAGATACGCTCATCGAAGAATCCGGCACCACCCTGCAATACGAGATCGGCGAGGTGCAACTGCAACGCATATACGTAAAATATAATGACAGTCTTGGCGGCATGCTCGCCAGCGTGCGGCTTGCCAGCCTGCACATGCTGCCGGACGTGCTGCAGCCTTCCAACGGCAAATATTATCTCAAAAGTTTCCAGCTGGAAGGCCTGCAGGCCGGCATCCTGCAACAATACCGCGTCCCTAAAGGCACGCCGCCGGCGTACACCGGCTCGACGCCTTTCGATCTCACCGTGCGCGACCTCTCGGTCCGCAACACGGGCTGGACGTACACCGACGAAAGCAGCGGCCTTGACACCAAAGGCCGCATCGGCACGCTGGAGCTGCGGAAAGCTCGGTTCGACCTGTTAAAAACGCTCATTGAAGCGGATGAATTGTCGCTGGAGAAAACCACCGCGTCACTGGATTTCCTGAAACCTATGGACACTACTACCGCAACCGGAAACGACACGGCCGCCGCGCCCAATACCTGGAAAGTGGCCGCCAAAAGCGTGCAGACGCGGGAAGTGAACTTCAGCATGGACAATCATCTCGCCCCTCCTTTACCCTATAAAAACGCGGTGGACTACAACCACCTCGGCATCACCGGGCTGTTCCTCGACGTGCGCGATCTCGCCTACAGCGAAGACAGCACGCTGCTCACGATACGCAACGGCGCCCTGAAAGAGCAAAGCGGCATGCAGCTCAAAGCCCTTCGCGGCAAAGTGCGCTACACTCCGCAGGAAGCGCGGCTGCAGCAATTCCTTCTTCAAACCAGCGAAAGCCGTATAGACGCGGACGTGAGACTGCAAACAGCATCCTGGGCCACCGTGTCGGAGCAACTGGGCCTGCTGGCGGTGGAAGCGGACATCCGCCCATCTGACATCGCATTAAAGGAAGCCCTGTTCTTTGTGCCGGACATGCGCAGCAACGCTTCCCTCCAGCCCCTCTGGAAAAAACGCCTCGCCCTGAGAGGCCGCATGACCGGCAATCTTGCCAGGCTCGTGGTGCCTGGCCTCGAGGTAAAAGACAACGATCGGAATTATCTCTACATCAAAGGCACGGCCTTCCAGGTGACCGACCCTGACCGCATGGGCGCCGATCTCACCACCGTCACGCTGCACAGCACCCGCAGGGGCATCGAATCGTGGCTGCCGCCCAATACCTTGCCCGCGTCCATGACGCTGCCCGCGACGATGAACGTAAACGGCAGCATCCGCGGGGGCATGCAGCTGCTGAAACCCGACCTCGCGATAACGACCGACCTGGGCAATGCGGACATCAAAGGACAGGTGGCCGATTTTATGGACATGAACAAGATCCGGTACGATATGGCGCTGGGCGCCCAAAACCTGCAGCTGGGGCGCATCCTGGGAGATACGGCGATCGGCGGCCTTAACGGCAGATTCACCGTCAAAGGCAATGGCACCGACCCTCAGAAAGCGGCGGTGAACGCCGGTGTGAACATCACTTCGTTTACCTATAACCGTTACACCTATACGGGCATTGCCATGGACGCGGCGCTCGACAAAGGCGACTATTCCGCCAAAGGCAGCATTACAGACAGCAGCGCCCGGGCCCGTTTTGACGTAAAAGGCACGCTGGATACGCTTCACCCTGCCATCGTCGCGAAGGCCGACCTTGACAAGCTGGACCTGTACGCGACGAACTTCACCACTTCCCCCCTTATCATTAAATCATGTCTCGACGCCGAGCTGGACGATCTCAGCCCGCGCAGGCTCAACGGTTTTGCGGCCATCCATAAGATACAGATCGCGGACGCGCAGGAACTGTACACGCTGGACAGCATCGTACTGAAGGCCGATGCGGACAGCGGTCAGCGGATCAGCCTCACCGGGCCGTTCGGTTTCCTGACCGCCTCGGGCGACTTTAATTACCAGACCTTCGCCACGGCCGCGGCAGGTCTTGTTACCCGGCATCTTGAAGCCGAAGGTACGCCGCCGCCCGCCCCCGGCGAATCGCAAAGGGTGGTATTCAACGGCAGCATCAGCATACCAAAAACGCTTCGCAAGCTGTTGCCGGATATCGGTCTTCCCAAACCGCTCACCCTCAACGGCCGGCTGGATACGGACAGCAGCTTCCTGCTGGCGGAGCTTTCCGTGCCTTCCATGCGGTACGACTCGTTCAGGGTGGATACTTTGCTGGTAGATATTTCCGCGGACACCACACAAATGGAAACCCACATCCTCCTCGGCCGCCTGCGGCATCCGCAGATACCCGTACAACGCACCACGGTGGACGTGACCGCCAAAAACGGGCTGCTGGACTGGGGCCTGCTGATGGGGCGCCGGCAGAACCGGCCAAAATACAGGCTGGGCGGGCTCGTACGTTTCGCGCAGGGCGACAGCCTGGTGATCTCGCTGAAAAAAGACCTGCTGCTCAACCGCCAGGACTGGAATGTGGCGGGCGACAACCAGGTGGTCATATATAACGGAGGCGTCGCGTTTGCGGACATCGGGCTGCAGCGCGGGGCGCAGCAACTGCTGATCACCTCCTCGCCTGCCGCGGAGGGCGCCGCCCTGCCCGATCTGACGGTGGCGCTGAAGGATTTCAGGCTCAACACCGTTACCAGCCTGATCGAAAAAGATACCGCGCTGGCCGAAGGCATCAGCAACGGCGAGATCAGGATCAGCGGGCTCGACCAGACGCCGCTGATAGACGGCAAGCTTACCGTGGACAGTCTTGCCGTCATGGGCTCCCGTCTCGGCCGCCTCGCCCTCAACGCCAATACCACCGCGGACAAACAGGTACAGCTGGAAGCCACCCTCCGCGGAAACGACAACGACCTGCGCGTAGCCGGCACCTACGCCGAGCAAATGAACATACAACTTGACATCGCCAGCCTGAACATGAAAAGCGTAGAGCCGCTCACGTTCGGCAACGTCACCAATATGAGCGGCAAGCTTAGCGGCAAGGCCAGCATGCAGGGCACCACCGACAAACCCGTGATACGCGGCGACATGCATTTCGACGACGTGGCCGGGCGCGTCACCATGATCAATAACTACCTGCGCCTGCCGTCCGAAGACCTTGCGCTGACGGAAACCGGCATCAAGTTCAACCAGTTCGTGATCGCCGACAGCACCGGCAACGAAGCGGTGATCAACGGCGAGATACGCACCACCGACCTCAGCAATTTCCAGCTCGACTTCGACCTCAACGCGCAGAATTTTATGGCCCTCGGCGCGCAGGACGTCAAGAACAAAGACCAGTTCTATTACGGGCCCGCCTATGTGGACGTGACCGCCCAGGTACGCGGCACGCTCGACCTGCCGCGCGTGCAAATGAAGCTCAAGCTGCGCGAAAAATCGCAGGTGACCGTCATGATACCCGAAGAGGAACCCGGCATTGCGGACCGGGCCGGCGTTGTAGAATTCATTGACCCCGCCATGTGGACGGATACCACCCTCCGCATACGGCCGCCCGACACGACCGCCACCACCAGCCGGCTCAAAGGCTTCGTGATCTCCGCCGACCTGGAAGTGACGCCCGAATCCACCCTGAAACTTATCATAGACCAGACGAACGGCGACTTCCTCGAAGTAAAAGGCAACGCCACGCTCAATTTCTCCATGGACCCGAGCAGCAAGATGAGTCTTACCGGCCGGTACGAGATCAACGAAGGAAAATACGCCATGAGCCTGAACCAGCTGATCAAACGCGAGTTCGAGATCGAAAAGGGCAGCACCATCATCTGGAACGGCGACCCGATGCTGGCCGACGTGGACATCACCGCGCGGTACGACGTGGATGCCGTAGCCGCCGATCTCATACAGGACCAGATCCCCGCCGACGACCCGACGCGCAACCGTTACAAACAAAAAGTACCGGTGGAAGTATATCTCAAGATCACCGGCGAGCTGCTGAAGCCCGATATCGCCTTTGAGCTGGACATGCCCGAAAAAGACCAGGGCGTGCTGGACGGGCAGGTGTATACCCGCATCAAGCAGATCAACCAGGTGGAGTCAGAGCTGAACAAACAGGTTATGGGCCTGCTGGTGCTCAACCGCTTTATTTCCGACAACCCGTTCGACGGGCTGGACAGCCAGGGCGGCAGCGCGGCGGAAGACATCGCGCGCAACAGCGTAAGCAAGATCCTTTCCCAGCAGCTCAACAACCTGGCGGGCAGCCTCATCAAAGGCTTCGACGTCAATTTCGACCTGCAGAGCGAAAACGAGTACACCGACGCCGGCACGCGGGAAGAAAGCACCAACCTGAAAGTGGACGTGTCCAAACGCCTCTTCAGCGACCGCCTGACCGTAAGCGTGGGCTCCAACATCGGCATCTCCGGCGCGCAAACGCAGGGGCAAACCGCCAGCTCCATCATCGGCGACATGAGCGCCGAATACATGCTCACCCCGGACGGGCGCTACCGTGTGCGCGCCTACCAGCGCAACCTCACCGAAACCGTGATACAGGGGCAGGTGGTGGAAACGGGGCTTACCTTCATGCTTATCATGGACTACAACGAGTTCAGGGAAATATTCCACAACCCGAAAAAAGAAAAGGAACAGGAACGCCTGCGAACGGAAAACAAACAAGATGAGCCGTAACCTCAGATACATAAGCCTGGCAGCACTTTCGGCCCTGCTGGCCGCCTGCTCCTCCACCCGCACGGTGCCGGAGGGGGACCGCCTGTATACGGGCCATGAA
>CBINIO010000132.1:0-9575 GCA_966250725.1 uncultured Chitinophaga sp. | reverse complement strand
TGCTCGCCCTTTTTGCGGCCATGGTACTTACCGCCGCAACCACTTTCGGCCGGGACGTCAACAACCGGAAAGTACAGATCGCTTTTGAACGCGCCTTTACCGGGGCCAGCAACGTAAGCTGGTACGAAGTGAAAGACCACTACATGGCCAAGTTTACGCTCAATGCCCGCAAGATCACCGCTCATTTCGACAAGTCGGGCACGCTGATCGCGCTGTCGCGCATGATCGACGGCAACGAGCTGCCCACGCAGGTAATGACCCGGCTGGCCCGCAAATACGGGCGCCAGCGCATTCACTGTGTGATGGAGTACGTGGTGGACGGCACTACGAATTACGCGATCACACTGGAAGGCGATTCCCACTGGACGGTGCTTCATTCCAATCCCGCCGGCGAATTCAGGCAATTGCAGAAGATACAGAAGTCGTAACTTTAAGAATGCCCCTCCATACCGCCGGCAACAAGTTCTTCCGCTTCCTGCTGCGCCTGCATCCCGTTCATAAAGTGCTGGCCGGGTCGGCCGTTGCGTTCATCGTTTATTTGCTCGTGCGGGGCGCGCATCTCAACGATCTCCTGCTATACATGCTGCTTTGGGAAGCGTTCGGCATTACTTACATCCTCATCACCTGGTGCATCTTTTTTACCCGTTCGGTGGAAGACATCCGCCGGCTCGCGCGGGTGGACGACGGCGGGCGAACGTTCGTGTACGGCCTCGTTCTGCTGGCGTCGCTCGTCAGCATGGTGACGGTGATGCTGCTGATCCTTTCCAAAGACGCGGGTAAAGCGCCCATGGCGGTTTACATGCCGGTGGCCGTCGGCGGCATCCTGATCTCCTGGTGGCTCGTGCATTCCACGTTTTCCATTCACTACGCCAATCTCTATTACGGCGACGACGAGACCGATCATACCAAACACGCCGGGGGGCTGGATTTCCCGCATACCAAAACACCGGATTACCTCGACTTCGCTTATTTCGCGTTCGTTATCGGCATGACGTTCCAGGTGTCCGACGTGCAGATATCTTCCCGCAAAGTGCGGCGGCTGGCGCTGGTGCACGGTTTGCTTTCGTTTTTTCTCAACACATTTGCCGTGGCGCTTACGGTGAATCTTATTGCGGGCATACGGGGGTAAAAAAATCCCGGCCGCGAGGGACCGGGATAGATGTTTTTCTTCATTGGTCCGTTTTACCGGTTTGCCTTACGGAACATCGCTATTTCACCAGTTTGTCCAGCGATTCCTGCGCCAGCGGGTGATAATTCTGTCTGGACTCGCCGTAGATGCGAAGCGCCATTTTCCTGCCTTCGGGCGTTTTCATCATTTCGGCGTATAGCGGTGTGAGGAATTTCCGGCGGCCCACTTCGTTGAGGAATTTTTCCATCGCAGGGTAAGCCGGCTCATAACCCGCGGCCACGGCCATCACGAACCATTCGTCCGCCATTTCGCTGTTGCCGGTTTGGGTGAGATGGAAAGCGGCGTCCAGCTCCTTCATTTTTTCTTTGCCGGTGCCGGAGAGCGCGCGCAGGAAATACAGCCATTCATGCGAGCTCCAGCCTGCCGTTTGCAATGCTTTGGCGGATGCGCCGTCTTTGAAACGTTTTACTTCCTCGCTCACTTTGGTGAACCGCTTTTGCGGCGCTCTCGGGCAATTGTCCGGTATGCCGGGACCGTATACCCAGTCGTTGATCCTGATCTTCGCCGCCAGCGCGGTATCGCCTTTGACGAGGCTGGTATTGAGGTATTGGAGGAACTGTTCCGTGTTCATCGTTTTGAAAGCATGACTGTCGAAATACGTGCGCAGGAAAGTGTCCAGCCGTGCGCGGCCCGCCGTTTTCTCGATCAGGCGGAGGAAGTGCGCGCCTTTTTCATAGGCGATATCGGTCAGCCCGTCGTCCGGGTTGCGGTTGCGCAGGTCGATCTTGAGCCAGGTGTCCCTGCTGTCTTTACCCAGCTCTTCGACCGTGCCCTGCAGATCCTGGTAGCCGAGCTCCCAGAGCATGTCCGCATAATCTTCGCCCTGCATCGCTTCCATGATGCGGCGCTCGAAGTACACGGTAAAGCCTTCGTTCAGCCAGAAATCTTCCCAGGTGGCATTCGTTACGAGGTTGCCGCTCCAGCTGTGCGCCAGCTCATGCGCGATAAGCGACACCAGCGAACGGTCGCCCGCGATGATGGTAGGCGTGGCGAAGGTGAGGCGCGGGTTTTCCATGCCGCCCAAGGGGAAGCCCGGCGGTAACACCAGCACATCGTAACGGCCCCAGCGGTATGGTCCGTAGAGCTGCGAGGCGGTGCTCACCATTTTGCCCATGTCCGCCAGCTCCCATGCGGCCTTTTCGAGCATGGCGGGTTCGGTGTACACGCCGGTGATGCTGTCTGTCGCCTTGAAAGAAATATCGCCTACGGCCAATGCCATCAGGTAAGCGGGCACAGGCTGCTCCATCGAAAAATGATAGATGCCGCTGTCGTTGCGCTGCTGTTCATTCGTTGCGCTCATCAGGGCCATCAGGCCTTTGGGCACCTGTACGGTGGCGGTATAGGTGAAACGGATGCCGGGCCCGTCCGCGCAGGGTATCCAGCTGCGCGCGTAAATGGATTCGGATTGCGTATAGAGGAAGGGGTGTTTTTTGCCCATCGTCTGCGAAGGCTCCAGCCATTGCAGGGCGGTGGCGCCGGGGGAAGTTTTGTACCAGATGCTGACGAGCTTCGCCGAATCGCTCACCGGGATATTCAGCCGGCTGCCCAGCACGGGGACGGCTTCGTCCAGCGAGTGCCGTACTTTTTTGCCGTTCACCGTCACGCTGTCGATGCTGAGGCCGTAGGTGTCCAGCTTTAGTACGGGGACGTGCTGCGGATTGGTTATCTGCCAGGCGGCCACGCCGCTGATCTGCCGGTGATCAAAATCCACCGCGATGCGGAGGTCGAGATGACGGAGGTCGATGCTGTCCGCATTGGAGAGGGTGTGCAGGTCTTTAGCGGGCATGGTTTCTGCGTCCTGCTTTTGCGCGGGTTGTTGGCAGGCGGCTGCGGCCAGCAGCGCTCCGGCGAGCATTGCGTATTTCATGAAACAGGTTTTGATAAAGGCGAAGATATTACAAAATATGGGGAGGAGTGGAAGGTGTTAACACCTTCTTTGGGGGAAACGTCTATCGTAACGCTTGAAGATACGGGCGAATTCGTTGGAGGTGTTAACACCTTCTTTTAGGGTCGATTGCTGCGGGGCTGATGAAATTGAGGTGTTAACACCTTCTTTGGGGAAACATCTATCGTAACGCTTGAAGATACGGGCGAATTCGTTGGAGGTGCTAACACCTTCTTTGGGAGAAACGTCTATCGTAACACCAGAAGATACGGACGAATTCGTTGGAGGTGTTAACACCTTCTTTTAGGGTCGATTGCTGCAGGGCTGATGAAATTTGAGGTGTTAACACCTTCTTTGGGAGTGGATTGCTGCGGGGCTGACGAAATTTGAGGTGTTAACACCTTCTTTGGGAGTGGGTTGCTGCGGGGCTGATGAAATTGAGGTGTTAACACCTTCACCAAAAACAAAAAAAAGGAAGGCCGCCTCCCGGCAGCCTTCCCCAAAAAAATTTAGCCGCAGCTATCATCGAATCGGCTCGGGCGTCTTCTCCGGCGATTCCATATAATAGATCCCCTGCGCCTTCAGCAAAGGCAAATGCCGTTTCAAACGCTGCTCGAACTGCGGGAAGTCGCGCTTCTCCGGCGCCGTCCAGGCCGCTTCGGCCAACGCCAGCAACCGCGGGAAGGTCATGTAATACGCTCTTTCGGCAGTTCTCACCGTTTCCGTCCACAAGTTCGCCTGGATGCCTTCCACCTGCGCCGCTTTACCCGAAACGGAAACCGGCAGCGTGGCAAGCGAGAAATCATATACACGCTGCAGCTGGTTAAATTCGCCTTTCCACCTGCGGCCCACGATGTTGGAGCTATCCTGCACAAAATCGAAATAATACGGCAGCCGAGGACAAAGCACCACATTGTAACCTTTGTCCAGCGCGTCTTTCAGCTGACCTGCCCTGTCGTGGCGCCACCAGAACACGATGGTTTCTTTGGCGGGCAATTGCGCGGCGGTCACTTCGTCCCAACCCAGCACTTTGCTGTTGAGCTTCAGCAGCGTGTCCGCCATCCGTTTGATAAAATAATGTTCTACCTCCAGCAAAGTTTTCAGTCCTTCCGACCGCATCAGCTGCTGCACGGCGGCGTCGGTTTTCCAGCTTTCGGAGCCAAAGCTCACTTCGTCGCCGCCGATATGGATCATCTGCGAAGGGAACAGCACGTTCACTTCTTTCAGGATATTGGTGAGGTACTGGTAAGTTTCTTCTTTACCGGGATTGAACGTAAAGTCCGGGTACTTCGCGGAGCCGCCGCCGCTGAATTGCGGGTAGGCTTTATTGGCGGCGGTAGCATGACCGGGCATGTCTATCTCCGGGATCACGGTGATGTGCCGTTCTTTGGCGTATGCAACGATCTCCTTGATCTCGTCCTGCGTATAATATTGCGCCGGCTCGTCAGGATTGCCGTGCACGCCGATGCCGCCTACGAGCGTGAGACGCGGGTATTGTTTGATCTCGATCCTCCAGCCCGGCTGGTCCGTCAGATGCCAGTGAAAACGGTTGAGCTTGTAGAACGCCATTTCGTCGAGGATCTTTTTTACGACGGCCTTGCCAAAGAACTGACGCGATTCGTCGAGCATAAAACCTCTCCAGCCAAACAGCGGCTGGTCCGTAATGTTCCAGCAAGGCACCTGCGCGGCGCCCTCTTTGGGTTTGGCGGTGCGCACCAGCTGCATCAGCGACATCAAACCGTAAAATATCCCTTCGTCGCCGGACGCGCTCACCGTTACCTGCGTGCCGGTCATTTGCAGCGAGTAGGCGGCGGGGTTATCGCCTTTCACCCTTTTCAGCAAAATGCCGCTGCCGGCCGGTCTGTCCGATATCGCCAGCCGGATGCCGGCGTATTGCAGCAACTGCTGCTGCAGCATGTTGGCGGACGCCAGCAGCGAAGGTTCGGAAACCGAAAGCGGCGTCTGGTCGCCGAGCGGGAAAACGGCCTTTACGGGCGTGCTTTGCGAGGGAAGCGGGATAATGGGGCAGCTTTGCTGCGCCCGGGAAAAGAGGCTGGATGCCGCCAGCGCGATCACCAGGAAAAAAGACCTTATCATACTGATTTTTACGTTTAGAAGTTTTAAAGATAATAATCCTCGCGGAAGGTTCATATTTCCTAACTTTCAGCATGCTAAATCTCAGTATGAACTATCCTTCGGTGCCGCGGGAAATGGACGTGTTCCTGGAATTCTGCCGCCGGTTGCCCGCCAGCAGTCAATATACGATCCTGCATCCGCCGTACAGGCCGCTCAGCGGGGAGAACGAAGCGGCGCTGGGAAAATGGCTGCATTTTTCGCCGGCGGACCATCACATTACCCTGCTGCCCAGCGCCAACGGCGGGCTTTCCGCGGTGCTCACGGCATGGCGGGGGCAAACGGAGGAAATCGCCGTGGAACCTTTTACGTTCCCGGGATTCCGGCAATGCGCGCGGTCGGAAGGTTTCGGGTTGAGAGTGATCGGGTCGGACGAGGAAGGCATGCTGCCGGAAAAGCTGGAAGAAGCGCTGCGCGAACATCCCATAAAGCTGATCTATATGCAGCCGACGGTGCAGAACCCCACCTGTGCCGTCATGTCCGGAACGAGAAGAAAAGCGATCGCCGAAGTCGTGCGGTCTTTTGAAGGCGTGTATATACTGGAAGACGATGCCTACCGTTTTCTTCATTCCTCCCCTCCCCCTTCGTTCCTCGCATTGGCGCCCGAACGCACCATTCATCTCTACAGTCTTTCCAAAGCGTTCAACCCGATGCTGAAAGCAGGCTACGCCATTCATCCGCGCAATGTATTGCCCGGCCTCGGCGACGTCGTGAGAATGCAAAGCAGCGGCGCGTCCTTGCTGTTCGTGCATTTCGGGCAGCATCTTATCGAAAGCGGGGAGCTGTTGCAGATCATGGAAGAAAAACGAAGTGTCGCCATACGCTGCGCGGAACAATTTAAAAAGATATTTGACGGCGTCGCGTACCGCACGTTCCCCGGCAGCTTCCACTACTGGCTGCCCTGCAAAGACCCCGGCGCAACGGTCAAAAAGCTGCAGCAGGAAAATATCGATATTTCGGACGGGAGGATGTTCTGTCTGACGGACGACGATCGGTATGTGCGGGTAGCGCTGGGCACCAGCTGGCAGCGGGAAGAATTGCCCGATGCGTTGCGGCGTGTAGCGGAAGCGTTGTAAGGTTATTTTCTGATTATTTCATTAACCCCTTACCGTGGCGCCCTCGCCATCAGCGCCGCCTGCAGAACGGCGACAAAAGCCCTCGCTTTTTCTTCACCGGGCGCTGCGGCGTTTTCCTGCGTGGTTTCGGTCAGCGCGCGGAGAAAGATGCGTTCTTCCTCCAGCCATGCGGCCAGCTGGTGTTTGACGGGAAAACCTTTGACGAGGCACACGCCGCCGTCGCGGTACAGCGGGATGTTCCGCACCTCGCGGATGCACCAGGTAAGCGTGTTCACACGGCTTTGCATATCGCTGAAACCGCGCAGCCATTTCCGCACGCCGTGAGTACAGTACAGGAAATATTCCGCCGCGTTGAAGTTAAGATGTATGAGCAAAAAATGTATCTGCAGGCTGAAGTACTCCAGGGGCTCGGGTTCGAAGATGGCCGTGGTGAGCAGCCGGCTGAGCAGTTCGCGGTAATACGACAGTTCGCGGAAACAGATACGCGTATCCGCATCATCGACGAACTGTTTTACGGGAGACAGTACGATCACAAGCAGGTTGGGATCGAGACCGTTCTTTTTCAGCTCGCGCTCCGCTGCTATCAGTCTTGCCCCCAGCTGCCGCCGCGCTTCTTCGGCATAACGCCGCGGTACGGCAAGATCAGGCAGCAGGTGTTCCCCAAAATGCTGCTCCAGCGCCACCAATACGGCATATAGCATTTCTTCCAATGAATCGTAAAATGTTCCGATGTCGCCGGACGCAAGTCCGGACGCGCGAAAACGCTGCAGGGTTTCGAGGAGCTCCACGCACAGGCTCTGCCAATGCCTTACCTCGGCTTCGCGGGCCGCGCCGGCGGGCGACGAGAAAAGCCCGAGCAGCCGGCCGGTGATCCGCAGCTTTTCCTCCTGCGCGCGGCGGAGATATCCGGGCAGACTGTTCATGCGATGGGCCAGCATTTCAGGAGCCAGCTGTACTGTTACGAATCGGTTAAATGGTCTCATATCGCGTGAAAATATTATTGACAAAAAGGCGAACACGCGTACATATCGCCGTAAAACTCCGGTCATAATCTTGAAACAATTACAACGGTCGTCACAGGCGCGGGATATTTTCTTTACCGGAGAGGTCAGGCTTTTCAGGGGTCAACCGCACGTTTACGCGTTCTTCAGGAGTTCCAGGTAGTGAACAGCGTGTGGAGGAAAAGTTTTTCTTCTTTGATCCAATCCTGCAGCTGGCCGCGGATGGAACCTTTCCCGTGATACAATGCATATTCGTTCGCCGGCATGTTTTTCAGTTCTTTACCGTACCAGATCAGCAGGGCCTTTTTCTCCTGCAGGGTACGGAGCTGCGCGACTTTCTGCCGCAGCATGCCGGTTGTGTAACGGAACAGTTCCGGCGAGTTAAAATTGTAAGCGTACAGGATGTAATGTACCCTTTCGTCGATGCTCAGGTGCGGCAGCGTTTCCTGCGTTTGCAGGTCTTGCAGCAGGCGGCGGTAAAACATCGCGGCGCCGAATGTAAGCGGCGCGCCTTGCTGGCGCAGCGGATGAAAAATAAGACGTACCAGCTCGCGGTCCGCTTTTTTGTCGAGCAATTGTTTTTCCACTGCGCGCACGCGGGGTTCCAGCTGCGTGATGACGTGTTGCGCGTAAACGTCGGGCATATAAATATCCCGTGCGAGGTATTCAGGAAAATGCTGTTCGAGCGCGATAAGAATATCCAGCAGCACGCGAGCCACTTCACCATAGAATTCATGCAGCGATCGCGCAGCCTGCCGGCGGAACAGCTGCAGCACATCGAGCATGGCGACGGTCTGCATCTGGTACTGGCGCAGCGCGCGCGCGTTTACGTCCCAGCAGCCGGGCGCGGACCGCTGGTCTATCTCTTTCAGGTCTGCCGTGATCCTGAATTTCTCATTCCTGATCTCTTCCAGGTAAACCGGCATCTGTCCTTCTTCACAGATCAGATCACCGGGAGCGAGCCGTACATATACCAATTGGTTTAACCTGTTCATTTTTCACGCTGAATTTCCTACCTATTAAGATGCGCAGGCGTAAAAAAAAGGGTGAAAATGTTACACGCATTTTTACAACACCGGCTGCATTCAATCGATTGACACATACATGTTTGCTGGTCGTTCATAAATAAAGCGGCGACATTCTTCAACAAAATACTTTTCTTCCGCGTTGTATATGCAGCATGCGTCCTGTTAACAAAAAGGCGGGCGATCAGGCCTGTAAAGGACCCCGAAACAGGGCGCTGTTAACAAAAAAGGAATTTTTTTTCCACCTTATTCACCCTGACACCTTCGGTATCCTCTCTATATAATCAGAATGGAAAACGAATTTCAAATACGCATTCTCCTCGTAAAGGAAATTTTCGGCACCATTACTCCTGAAGAGCAGGAGAAGCTGAACAATATTCTCGCCACCAGCGAGGAAGCGAGGGCGCTGCGTATTGAAGTGAAAAACAACACCATTACCGCCAGCCGGAAGGAATTTTATACGCGGGACATGGAAGCGGATTTCCAGGAAGTGCTCCGCCGGCATCATCTTATCAGGATGCGGCGCGTACGCAACCGGATGCTGACCATCATGATGGTGGCCGGCGTGATCGTGGCGGCTTACTGGGCCTGGCCCCGGCTGCCCGAGGCCATTCCCCCGAGAGCGGTGATGCCCGCCAGGAACCATGCCGTGTTATTGCAGTTCGCAAGCGGCGAAACGCTGGCGCTGCAGGAAAACGGTTTGCAGAGTTACCGGATCGGGGGCACGAATGTATATAAGGACGGGGATTTCCTGCATTTCAGTTCCTCCGGCGACGACGCTTCGGGATGGAACATGCTCAGCGTGCCGCCCCGTAAAGCGCAGCGGCTGCTGCTGAACGACGGCACGGAAGTGTATCTCAACAGCGCCACCAAACTGCGGTTCCCCTTTCATTTCCCAAAAAGAAAAAGGGAAGTGTACCTGGACGGCGAAGCATATTTTATCGTGAAAAAAGATCCCGCGCGGCCTTTTATCGTACACGCAGGACAGGCGGATATACAGGTGAACGGTTCGGAAGAATTTAACGTGGACGCCTATACGGCCACGGAGGTTACAGCATCATTGATAAAAGGGCGCATGACGGTGGGCGCCGCCGGCCGCGAAATCTGGCTGATGCCGATGGAGCAGGCGCTGGTGGCTACCGGTCAGCCCATTCTGAAAGAAAAACACGATCCCTTGCGCACTGCGCAATGGGTAAGCGGGGAAGTGAGTTTCGACAACATGACCGTCAGGGATTTCGGGGACCTGACCAGCCGCTGGTTCAACAC
>CBINIO010000131.1:0-9653 GCA_966250725.1 uncultured Chitinophaga sp. | reverse complement strand
TCTGCCTTTTTTTATTCATTCTTAACCATCAAAAAATTGAGAAACTATGAAGATCAATTCCACACCGGCTACAAGCCCCTTCCGCAGCGCCTTTCCGGCCGCGCTGACATTCATCGCCGTTTGTACGCTGCTGGCGTACGGCTGTAAAAAATTTGACGACCTGCCCAAAAAAGAAGTGACCCTCGAACTCATCGCCGACGGACTGGTATCGCCGCTGGGCGCTATCGAATCGCCGGACAATACCGGCCGGCTGTTTATCCTCGACCAGGCGGGCAGGATCTGGATCGTTGACAAGAACGGCCAGAAGCTGCCCACGCCTTTTATTGATGTGAGCGGTATGATGGTGACGCTGAATCCCAACTACGACGAACGCGGTCTGCTGGGTTTCGCATTCCACCCCGATTATCGGCAGAACGGCAAATTCTATCTTTATTACAACCGGCCCGCAAGGCCGGGCGGCCCCGTACCCGGCGCGAACTGGAACAACCTGAGCCGCATCGCGGAGTTCAAAGTATCCGCCAATCCTAACCTCGCGGACATGAGCTCCGAAAGAGTGCTGTTCGATCTCGACGATCCGCAGTCCAACCACAACGGCGGCGCGCTCGCGTTCGGGCCTGACGGTTATCTCTACATTGCCATCGGCGACGGCGGCGCGGCCAACGACGTGGCGAACGGGCATGTTACGGACTGGTACCTTCCCAATGCAGGCGGCAACGGGCAGGACATCGATTCCAATTTCTTTGGCAACATCCTCCGCATCGACGTGAACGGCGGCAGCCCGTACAATGTGCCGGCAGACAATCCCTTCGTCGGCAAAGCAGGGCTGGACGAGATCTACGCTTACGGTTTCCGCAATCCCTACCGCTTTTCGTTCGACATGGGCGGCAATCACTGGTTATACGCCGGCGATGCGGGACAGGTATTGTATGAAGAAGTCAACGTGGTAACAAAAGGCGGCAACTACGGCTGGAACGTAAAAGAAGGCACGCATTGTTTCAACGCCGCGAACAACAGTGTGGAACTGCCGGGATGTCCCGATGTTGACGTGTTCGGCATGCGCCTTATCGATCCGGTGATAGAAGTGAACAACAGCGCGAACCCCGCCGGCGGCAAAGCGACGACCATCATCGGCGGCAATGTTTACCGCGGGCACGAGATACCGGAGTTCAGGGGCAGGTACCTCTTTGGCAGTTTTTCGCAACCCGGCGGCACGCCCAACGGGGAGCTGTTCATCGCCACGCCCCGCACTGGCGGCGGCTTATGGCAGTATGCGGAGGTTACGCTGAAAGATATGCCGGATGATCTTGGTTATTACCTGAAAGGTTTCGGGCAGGACATGAAAGGGGAAGTGTATCTCACCGTATCAAGCATGGCGGGCCCGTCAGGCACGACCGGCAAGGTGTTCAAGCTGGTAAAGGAAAAAGGGAACGGTCACGGCAAGGAAGATCACAACGGGAAATGGTGAGTGATAAACAAAGGGCTGTTTCAAAACCATTCAAGTTATTGCAGAAACAGCCCTTTGAATCTTATTCTACAGGCGAAGTTTCCTTCACCCGCACTGTCTTCATTTTCCTTTCCCTGCTCAGCACGCCGTAAGTGATAATGATGCTGAACAACGTACAGGCCGCACCGATCAGGAAGTGAATGCCGGGGAAATAGAACGGCGCTTTATCGCTGGTGAAGTAAGCGAACGAACCGTTCATGATCAGCGGGCCGAGAATGGTGGTCAGGCTCATGAGGCTGGTGAGCGCGCCCTGCAGTTCGCCCTGCTGGTTGGCCGGCACATGACCGGATATGACCGATTGCAGCGAAGGCCCGCAGATGCCGCCGAGACAGTACGGCACGAGGAAAACGAACATCATCCAGCCCTGCGTTGCAAAGGCGAACAGCACCATGCCGACGATGTATAACGACAGCCCGAGGTAAATGCTTTTTTCGTTGCCGATCTTCGGGTTCACGACCCGCGTAAGCCCCGCCTGCACCGCTCCTACCAGCACGCCTACCACCGCCAGCGAAATGCCGACCATCTTCTCGCTCCAGTTAAAACGGTAAATGGTAAAAAAGTTCCAGTTGCCCTGCACCGCCTGCGCGCCCAGGTAGATCAGGAAAAAGCTCATTGCCAGCCCTTTGATCTCGGGATGCCGCGTAAGGAACTGCAGCGATCCGAAAGGGTTGGCGCGGCCGATATCGAACGGGCGGCGGTTTTCTTTCGGGAGCGATTCGGGCAACAGGAAATAACCGTAGATGCAGTTGAGCAGGCACAAAGCGGCGGCCGCGTAAAATGGCGCCCTGATGCCCCAGTTCGCCAGCAGCGCGCCCAATGCGGGCCCGAGCACAAAGCCCAGCCCGAACGCCGCACCGATCAGCCCGAAGTTTTTGGCTTTGGAGGTGGCGTCCGTGCTTACGTCGGCAATGTAGGCGGATGCCGTTGTAAAGCTTGCGCCGGTAATGCCCGCGATCACGCGGCCTACGAACAGCCAGCCGTAAGTGGGCGCCAACGCGAGAATGATGTAGTCGATGCCGAAGCCGAGCAGGGAAAGCAGCAGCACCGGCCTGCGCCCGAAGCGGTCGCTGAGGTTGCCCACCACCGGCGCGAACACAAATTGCATGATCGCGAAGATCGAGATCAGGTAAGCGCCGTAGGGGCTCGCCTCGTTTACGGGGATGCCTTTTAATTGCGCGATGAGGTCCGCCATCACGGGGATAATGAGCCCCCAGCCCATTGCGTCGATGAGCAGGGTCACGAAAATAAAGCCGATGGCCGCGCTTTTGGATGTCTTCATTCAGTCAGGTTTAATGGTTTTTTGTGGATGCAAATTTGGGGATTTTTTTGACAGGTTTGAAGCTGGTCATTCGTTTTCCCGGTACGTCCGCGAGATCACCTCGTCCAGCGCAGCGCTGCTTTCCAGGGCGCCCCAGGTGAGATTTCTTTTTTCGGAAAGCCGCGAGCGGCAGAACAGCTGCGCAACGGCAGGCGGCGCAATGCGGATAAGCTCCGCCGCCTGTATAGCCAGCGCCATTTTTTCGACGATCACGCGGGCTTTGAATTCATGTTCCTCCGGCGAGGCCAGCAACTTTTCAAGACCGTCCAGGTGACGCGAGAGATCGGGGTCTTCGCCTTTTGCTTCGCGGAAATAGTTCATGACGGCCTCCATGCTGGCCGGCTCCTTGCGCATGGCGCGCAATACGTCCAGCGCCTGTATGTTGCCGGAGCCTTCCCATATGGCGTTCACCGGCACATCGCGGTAAAGCCTCGGCATGATGGACGTTTCCACGTACCCGTTGCCGCCGATACATTCCAGCGCCTCGCCCATCGCGAGCACCGCGCGTTTGGTATTCCAGAACTTGCCGACCGCGGTGGCGATGCGGACAAAATACAGCGCTTCCTCATCCGTCAGCGCATCGTCGAAACCTTTTGCCAGGCGCATCGCAAGCGTGGCGGCTGCTTCCGATTCAAGGCTCAGGTCGGCCAGCACGTTTTTCATGAGCGGCTGATCGATGAGTTTTTTGCCAAAGGCGCTGCGGTAACGGCAATGATGGATGGCTTCCGCCACTGCGCGTTGCAGCGTGGCGGCCGAACCCGTCGCGCAATCAAGCCGGGTATGCCGCACCATTTCCATGATGGCGGCGATGCCGCGTCCCTCCTCGCCGATAATGCGGCCCCATGCTTCGTGGAACTCGGCTTCGCCGGATGCGTTGGAACGGTTTCCCAGCTTGTCTTTCAGCCGCTGGAACCAGATGTCGTTCTTTGAACCGTCCGGCAAAAAACGCGGTACGAGAAAACAGCTCAAGCCTTTTTCCGCCTGCGCCAGCACAAGGAATGCATCGCTCATTGGCGCGCTGCAAAACCACTTGCGCCCGGTGATGCGGTAAGTTCCTTCTCCAGCGGGTTTTGCAAAAGTAAGATTGCTGCGCACGTCGCTGCCGCCCTGCGGCTCCGTCATCGCCATGCCGAACGTGACGCCTTTTTTTTCGAAATAAGGAATATGTCTTTCGTCATATTCGCCGGACAATACCAGCGGCAGCCACTCCTTTGCAATGCCGACATCGATCTCCAGCGACGGCACTACGGCGAACGTCATGGTGAGGGGGCAACTGCTGCCTTCGTCCACCTGCTGTTTGAGATACGACAAAACGCTATGCGCCAGATACCCCCCGCTCCGCCGCGAGGTCCAGGCGATGGAATGCACGCCGTAGCGGATACCCGCGTCCATCAGCCGGTGATAGGCGGGGTGAAATTCCACCACGTCCAGCCGGTTGCCAAAGCGGTCGTGCGTAAACAGCTGCGGGGGATTTTTATTCGCGAGCGCGCCGGCCTCCTGCATTTCGCGGCTGCCCATCAGCTGCCCGCAAGCGGTTGCCTGCCCGCTGAAAGCATCGCCGCCGTATGCGTTCAGCGCGTTCTGCAATGCGACGTTCGAGGTAAACGTATTGTAGTTTTGGAGCACGGGCACCTGGTTAACCGTTTGCCGGAAATCAAAACCGCGAGGTAGCATGGTGAAAGGTTTTGTATTTGTAAATGGTTTTATCCCGCAATGCTGTGCTGCTGCATGTATATCCCGATCTCCGCCGCGATGCTTTCCGGCCCTCTCACCTGCCAGGGCTTACAGGGTTCCGCCGAATGCACGGACAGCACGCCGATGAACCTGCCGTCCGACAGCACCGGTACGGACACCATCGAACGCACGCCGGAGCTGAACGCCATGCCGCGGTGCGCCGCAAAGGCCGAATCGTCCAGCAGATCGGGGATCAGCAGCGGACGCGCCTCTTTATGCATGCGGCAGTACGGGCAGCCGCAGCAGATGTCCAGCGTGGAGAAACGTTCCATAAAATCGTGCTGAAAACCTTTCTGCGCAACGATGCGCAGGTTCCCCGACGGTCTGCTGAGCAGGCGGATGTTGCCAAAGTCCGCACTATCGATACGCATGGCCTGCTCCAGGAAATATTCCAGCACCTCGCGGCTCGTTTGCTCCACTTCGTCGATGGCCTTGCCGGCATGTTCGCTGAGGAAAGTGGGGGTTTCACTGTCCGCATGCACCCAGCGGCCCTGCAGTTTCCTGATCTCGATCGGCGGCAGCTTCAGGCAAAGTTCCCCGCGCTGCGAACGAAAATTCCCGACGAGGAAAACATCGTTTGTCGCGTTGTACATTGCTTCTGCCTTTACAAAAATAAATGTGTCCTCTACCAGCGGATAGTTGAAAGAAATCAGGAAATGATCATTGATCATAAAACAGGGTTCGGGTTTTGCGCTAAGATATGTAATTCCGCGATTGGCAGTATGCCCGCATCCGCCACGACCGTGTAATTTTCCAGCGCGTAAAGCGGCGCTATACATTTTCCGCAATATTCTCTATATTGGTCAGGCAATCCTTCCCTTTTATTTATTACATCGGTACGTGCGGATCACTGTAACAGGAATGCCACTGCTCAATCGATATTGCATAGTCGTCACCAATTAACCAACGATAGAACCCGTATGAAAAAACTATTCCTGATCTTGCTGATATGCGCGGGCCCTGCTGCCTTCGCGCAACAACAACCGTTCAACGGTCTTCATATGAACCTGGGCAACCTCTCCCGGTTGTCCGACGCCAAAACCCGTTCCATCAGTCCTGAAAACCCAACGGGCGAACCGGGCAAGGGCGGCATGGCCACGCTCGAGCAGGGCAACGCCCGCAACGCCGCGCGCGAGCTCGGGCAGGGCTGGAAAGTCAATCCCTACATCCATATAGAACCGGGGCAAACGTACACCCTCGCGGAGATCACCGGCCCCGGCGCCATTCAGCACATCTGGATGACGCCCACCGGCAACTGGCGTTATTCCATCCTCCGCTTTTACTGGGACGACGAAACCACTCCTTCCGTGGAGGTGCCCGTGGGCGACTTTTTCGGCATGGGCTGGGGACAATACGCGCAGATGAATTCGCTCGCGGTGACCGTCAATCCCGGCAGCGCGTTCAACTGCTACTGGTCGATGCCTTTCCGTAAAAAATGCAGGATCACCATGGAAAACATCAATACCGACAGAATGACCCTGTATTACCAGGTAGACTATACGCTCACTTCCGTGCCGGAGGATGCGGGGTATTTCCACGCGCAGTTCCGCCGCAACAACCCGGTGAAAGGCTCCGAGTTTACGATGATAGACGGCGTGAAAGGAAAAGGGCAGTACGTGGGCACTTACATGGCCTGGGGCGTGAACAACAACGGCTGGTGGGGCGAAGGCGAGATCAAGTTCTTTATGGACGGCGATAGCAAATTCCCCACCATTTGCGGCACGGGTACGGAAGATTATTTCTGCGGCAGCTATAATTTTGACAACAAAGGGAAGTACCAGGAATTTTCGACGCCGTACACGGGACTGCACCAGGTGATCCTGCCGGACGGGCTGTACAAGTCGCAGCAGCGTTTCGGGTTGTACCGCTGGCATATCATGGACCCGGTGCGGTTCGAAAAGGAATTGAAGATCACGATACAGGACCTGGGCTGGAGAAGCGGCGGGCGTTATCTCCCGCAGCAGTCGGACATCAGCAGCGTCGTATTCTGGTACCAGCGCGAGCCGCACGCGCCTTTCCCGAAGCTGCAGCCGAAGGATGAATTGGAAGTGAACTGATTGGAATCTCACGGCTGTCCGTGGAAACCCATCAGTTGAAATTAAATCCCATAAAAAACGCCGTCCGCGAAAACCAGATCGGTCCCGCGGACGGCGTTGTTATTTTCAATGCAAAATTATTTACCCAGCCACTTCCTGCTGCTAACGATCAGCTTGTTGCGGCGGCGTTTTACGGAGATCGCCTGCTGGTGCTGTTCCGCGGCGCTGCGGCGTTTGCGGTAAGCGGCAAACACCTGCGAAGCGGTGAGCAGGCCCACGATCCTCGAGCGGTTGTCTTTCTGCAACACCGGCAGGTATTCCAGCCCGTGGCGGTCCATCAGCTGCAACGCAAGGTCGAGGCTGCTTTCGGGATATACCCAGATGTTGTTGGGCGTTATCAGCGACTGCATCTTTTCATCGTCATGCGCCTGGTAGAGCTGGTGCATGCTGACGATACCCGTAAAGCGGCGTTCGGCGTCTTCCGCCACCAGCGGCTGTTGCGGGTTACCCGCCGCGCGGAGCCGCGTTTTCACTTCGGCGACATTCTCTTCCGGTTTTACCGTCATAAAATTAAAAAGCATACCGTCCGCCACGCGCAGCGTTTGCAGGATGTCAGGCTCGTACGCCTCGGGCGTGGGAATGCCGCGGCGACGGATCTTTTCCGTCATGATCGAGCCTTTCATCATAAAGAACGACACAAAATACGAGGCCGTGCATGCGCCGAGCAAAGGCAGCAGGCCGTGCGCCTGCATGGTGGTTTCCAGCGCGAACACGATGGAGGTCAGCAATGCGCGGGCGGCGCCGGCAAACATCGCGGCCATGCCGATCAGCGCGCAGGTAGGCAGGTTGATGCCGCTCTGCGGGAAAAAGTGCAGCACGATCATACCCAGACCCAGGCCGGTAGCGCCGCCGATAGTGAGCAAAGGCGCCAGCGTACCGCCGGAAGTGCCGCTGCCCAGCGAGATGGACCAGGAGATGAACTTCATAAAACACAGGCCCAGCACCATTTGCAAAGGCAGCGAGCCGGTGAGCAGGTCGGAAATATTATTGTACCCCACACCCAGCGTATACGGCGCGAAATAACCCACCACGCCGATGGCTACGGCGCCGATGGCGGGCCACCACATCCAGTGTACGGGCAGGTGCTCGAACGCGTCTTCTATGAGGTAAATGCTTTTGGAGATCAGCGCGGAGATCACGCCGATTACCGCGCCCAGCCCGGTGTACCAGATCAGCGCGCCGTAAGTGGGCGCAAGAATGTCGGGCATGCCGAATACCGGCTCGGTGCCGAACATCAGCAGATGCATGGCCGCGCCGGTGGCGCATGCCAGGGCTACGGGAATTATGGAGCGGGGAGAAAATTCAAACAGCAGCAATTCGATGGCGAGCAATACCGCCGCTACCGGCGTACCGAAAATAGCGGCCATACCGGCTGTGGCGCCCGCGGTGAGCATCACTTTCCTTTCATTCGGCGAAATGCGCATGATCTGCCCCGCGAAGGAGCCAAAAGCGCCGCCGGTGGAAATGATCGGCCCTTCCGCGCCGAACGGTCCGCCCGTGCCGATGGAAATAGCGGCGGACAAAGGTTTTAATAAGGTAATGATCGGCTTGATGCGGCTTTCGTTCGTCAGCACCTGTTCCATCGCTTCGGGAATGCCATGGCCCCTGATGGCCGGGGAACCGAGCTTCGCCATCACCCCCACGATCAGGCCGCCGACGATCGGCACTATCACTACCCAAAAGCCAAGCTGGTTATGCGCGGGGCTTGCTTCATGGAACGAGAATTCCCCGTAAAATGACAGGTTGGTGATCAGGCTGATCAGCGCCACCAGCAGCTTCGCGATAAACCCGATCACTACGGCGTTCAGAACAGCCTGGATACTTAAAAACAATACTCTACGGGAAACAGGCCTCTCCTGCCCGTGTTGCTCCCCTTCATCCAGCAGTGCGTCCAGCGACGGGGCAACAGGAATTTTACTCATATAAGATCTCGATATTTTTTTGCAAAGATATTGCCTTGGCAATGTTTTTCCATAATATTTCTTAAACATTCATATAAATAATATGGTTTCGGCAAGCAATCTGTTTATTTCTACCTAATTTTGCGCCCATGACCAATCATCATCCGCAATGCTTTTTGCAGCAGCATTGTCTCCCCGAGTGGAAAGCCGCCATCGATGCCAACGCGCGACTGGTGAGCTTGAAAAAAGGCACGCTCGTATTCCGTGAAGGCGATCCCGTGGAAGGTTTTTATTTTATTCACTCGGGTAAGGTAAAGGTGCATAAACAATGGGGGGAGGAAGAAGGAAAAGAGCTCATCATCAAATTCGCGGGGGAAGGCAACCTGCTCGGGCATCGCGGGCTGGTGTCCGGCGAGGTGTACCCGGTATCGGCCACGGTGGTGGAAACGGTGGAAGCCTGTTTTATTTCCCCGGATTTTTTCCAGGCCACCCTGCTGGTGAACCATCAGCTTGCTTACAAAATGGTGCTGTTATACGCGGACGAGCTGCAGCAGGCCGAACAATCCATGCGCGACATGGTGCATATGAACGTAAAAAGCCGCATCGCCAAAAGCCTGCTGAAGCTGGAAGAGATCTTCGGCACGGATGACGCCGGTTTTATCAACAGCAGCCTCAGCCGCCAGGACGTTGCGTCTTACGCCGGCACCACTTACGAAACGCTTTTTAAAACCCTCAACGAATGGATGGCCGAAGGCATCGTGGCATCCGCGGGAAAACAGCTGTCCATTCTCAATGCAAAAAAGCTGCGGAAAATGGTCCACTAAAAAAAACTGCGCCGGCATCCACCAGCGCAGTCATGAACTCAAAACAGGGTTTTAATTTTATTTTATCAGAACGGCCAACTGTTTCGCAAGATTTTCCCCTCTCAGGTTCCGCGCAAGTATCTTGCCTTCGGGCGAGATCAGGAAGTTGGCGGGCACGCCGCGGATGTTGTACATCTTCGCCACCGCGTTGTTCCAGTATTTCAGGTCAGATACATGCGTGAAGGCTTCCAGCCCGTCTTTTTTGATAGCGGCCAGCCACGCGTCTTTTGCATCCTG
>CBINIO010000130.1:0-9742 GCA_966250725.1 uncultured Chitinophaga sp. | reverse complement strand
CAGGTCGTACAGATAACTCGGGTTGAGCATCTGCTCGCCGGTGGTGCTGCCAAAGACGCCGAGGATGTAAGCGGTGTCGCCCAGCGAGCCCAGTGCGGCAAGATAACGCGGCGTGTAGCTGTCGCCGTTAGTACGCAGCGTGTCCCAGCCGCCGGTCTCAAAATCATACCGGCTGATCCTGTTCTTGTACCGGTACTGCCCGTAACCGCCGAGGAAATACAGCGCCCGCTGCGAGGGCGCATAAAAGCGGTTGGCCTGCCAGTATTCCGTTACGGAAACCGAATCGAACGGCGGCTGCCAGCTTCCGTTGCGGAATACGGCCGCCCAGCGGTGATCGATGTTGAATTGCCAAAGCTCCCGTGAAACCGGGTCGAGGAAAGAATGGCTGCCCATCAGCAGCTGGTGGCGCGAATCGGCGACGGGCACCGCGGTAACGGCGCCCGTTCTTTCAGAAAACCGGTACACCGAATCTTTCGCGACGATCAGCATCTCTTCTTTTTCCGCATCAAAGGCCACCGAGGCATGCCCTTTCACCACGGCGTCGTACCGCGGCTGCCAGTGCTGGTAGAGCGCGGCCGCCCAGGTGGCGTTGGTTATCCGCGCGGTTTTGCCATGCAGGCTGTCCGCCGCCGTATTGCCGGAAGTTTCCCGCAGGGGCCAGTAGGCTTCGGCGCGCCCGTCCTTTTCCAGCAGCACGTTTTTCACCTGCATCGGCGGCAGGTCGGTACTGCGGAAACCGGGGAAATGACAGGCGCCGAAAACGATATGGAAACAGTCGTCCTTCAGCTCCGCGGAGGCTTTGCCATAACGTTTCCCGTCCACATAAAAGACCAGCTCATCGCCCTTGCGCGCGAGGCGGAAATTCAACCAACGCTGCTGCGGGCCGGGCGCGTTCATCCGGAAGCTGATGCCGGAAAGACGCTCTCCCGTTACAAGGTTAAAAGCGCGGGACCGGGGACTGTACAACAGGTCGATGTTCTGCCCCTCACGGTTGATAAGCCGGAAAACGTAGCCGAAATATGCCGGCTGCCCCGGCCGGAAAGAGATATCAAAGCTGAGACTGAAATTCCCGGAAAGACACACCGCCTTCCCGTCGCCGAGGTCGAGGGAAGTCCTTTTTTCCTGCACCGCTTCAAAGGACGAAAATATCAGTCCCTGCGATTGTGCATAGGAAACCCGGTTGAAAAGCAAACAGCAAACAATAAGGAAAAATCCTTTCATCTCAATTCGTGTATGGAACAAAAACGCCGGCGCGTTTTCCGTTCAAGCGGCGAGTTTGAAAGATAATTGTTTTTTTATTAACCCCATAGCGCATGGAAACTAAACATTATTATTTATCTTTATGTAATTTTTTACCGAACCCGGGATGCCGGCTTAAAGACCCGGCCGTCATCCGTTTAAATTTACTGTCCTTACCTATGAGGCCTCTTGCACTAGCTGCAGTAGCAGCTATTTTTTGTTTCCTTTCGCTGTCCGCAAGAGGTCAGTTGCTTTCCCGCACCCCTCCGCAGGATACGGTCACCTACCAGATGAAAGAAGGCGCCTTTCTTGCTTTCCGGCAGGTGAACCTGAGCATGGGGGAAATCGGTTTCGAAGTAACGGTCAGCAGCAATATCAAAACGAAGAACGGCCCGCGGCTGGAATTCAGGATAGACCGGCCGAAGGGTAAAAAGATCGGCACGCTGAAGATCCCGGACACGGCGGACACCACGTTCTGCCTCAAGCTCACCGGCCAGCTGCGGCACGCATTCGGCATACACGATCTTTTTCTCGTGGCAAAGGGGGAAGGCGAATTCCAGATATCCGGTTTCGGGTTCATTCATAATTATTATGCGGAGCGGTAGGTTTGTTTTTTTTAATTTCCCGTCATGAAACGATTTATCTGCATGGCCGCCGCGGCCATTTTAACCCTGCACGTTTCGGCACAGGAAAAAGCCGGCAACCCCGTATTCCCCGGGTGGTATGCGGACCCCGAGGCGATCATCTTCGGGAAACAATACTGGATCTACCCGACCTTTTCCGCGCCTTACAGCAAACAGGTGTTCCTCGACGCGTTTTCCAGCCCCGACCTTATACACTGGACCAAACATTCGCGCATCGTCGACACCAATGCCATCCGCTGGGCCAAAAGAGCCATGTGGGCGCCCTCGGTGATAGAGAAGAAAGGGAAATATTATCTTTTCTTTGGCGCGAACGATATACAGAACGACCGGCAATCGGGCGGTATCGGCGTAGCGGTGGCGGACCGGCCCGAAGGCCCTTTCAGGGACCATCTCGGCAAACCTTTGATAGACAGGTTTCACAACGGCGCGCAGCCCATCGACCAGTTCGTGTTCCACGACGCGGACGGTCAGTATTACCTCATTTACGGCGGCTGGCGGCATTGCAACATCGCGAAGCTGAAGGAAGACTTTACCGGTTTCGAGCCCTTCCCCGACGGTACAATATTTAAAGAGATCACGCCGGACAAATACGTGGAAGGCCCGTTCATGTTCAGGAAAAACGGGAAATATTATTTTATGTGGTCGGAAGGCGGCTGGACGGGGCCTGACTACTCCGTGGCGTACGCCATTGCCGATTCCCCGATGGGACCGTTCAAACGCATCGGGAAGATATTGCAGCAAAATCCTTCCATCGCCAAAGGCGCGGGGCATCATTCGGTGATAAAGGTGCCGGGAAAAGACAGCTGGTACATCGTCTATCACCGCCGTCCTTTGACCGAAACGGACGCGAACAGCCGCGAGGTGTGTATCGACAAGATGGAATTTGACGAGGAAGGATTGATAAAGCCGGTGAAGATCACGGTGGAAGGGGTTGAAGGGGAAAAGCTGAAATGAAAAGAGGGGCTGCCAGGCCCCTTTCCTCATTGAGTCTCGTTCCGTCTCCTTCTTATTGCGCTATAGGCAAATATGGCCTCTACCTGCTCAAAAAAGGCATCGGATTCCTCTTTGTTTCGGATAACTCTTGACAGATTGTTGTCAATGACCCGGATGTGAGGGGAAGTCGGTTTTGTTCTCAATCCTGAAGGACGCCCCTTGGCGGCCAACTTTTTAATGTCATCAAGTTTCTGTTGTACGCGTGGGTCCATATATTAAATTTAGGTCTTTTATTTATTGCGGGTGTTTAAACGAAACATATAATAACGATAAAGGTCTTTTGGCGACCGGCTGTAATTAAAGCTTTCAGGCTTAGGCCGGAGAAATATCTGCCCGTTTGAATCGGTTTCGAAATCGCCGTTACGCAACACTTTCAAATACCAATCCACGCCAATAGCCTCAAAATATTCGTTCAAATATTCCCTGTTGGTATGGAACATACGGTGATACAAATAAGCCCTTGAATCATTAGAGCCATCAAGACCTATCTGCAGATCGGCATTTATTTGAAGAAATGCCAGGCAGAATAGCAAAATGGTGGAAAATACCTTATCCGGATCGTTATGGAATACCCTGGCCGTATCATCAACGCCGCCTGAACTGTCAAATGGCCCAAAAGCGAGATTATAGGTGTCCGGCAATAGCGGGTCGTCCAGCGATTCAATGGTTACTTTCAAAAGCACCCATCCGCCATCCTTTAACGGAGCATAAAATGTCATCCACATAAAATCTTCGGATAGAAACTCCAACTTAAACGTTTCAAGCAGGTTAACCTTTATCATGTCCATTCCCGTTTTCAAAGATCAGACCCCAATTTATAAGTTTATCAAACGCAGCCGCGAAAAAAACGAAAATGAACAGAAAATGAACAGAACCATGCTCCCCGCTGTTTCATAATGAGAATATACACGTTGACATGGATCAACACCTTGCCTGACCGTCCTCATTTCCCTGTTCCTGCCAATCATCGAACTTCACCATATGAAAAAGATCATCGTTGCGCTGGACGGGCTGAAGCTGTCCCTCTCCGCCATCTACACCGCCATCGACCTGGCCCGGAAAGAACGCGCGCATCTCGTCGGCGTTTTCCTCGACGATTTTACGCGCAACAGCTTCAGCATGGAAGAAGCCATCCAGCACAACAACCTCAAAGAGCTGTCGGAAAAAGACCGGCACCAGCGTGACAGGTCGGTGAGCCAGTTTGAGTTCCACTGCCGCGAAGCCGGTATCAATCACGCGGTGCACCGCGACAAATCCTTTGCCCTGCCCGACCTTCTCCGCGAAAGCATTTACGCGGACCTGCTGGTGATCGCGGCCGGCGAAACTTTCACCCGTTTCACCGAAACCCCTCCCACCCGCTTTGTGCGCGACCTGCTGGGCGGCGCGCAATGCCCCGTGCTGGTGGTGCCGCATGAATACCGGCCGCTGGAAAAAGTGGTGATGCTGTACGACGGCGCGCCGTCTTCCGTATTCGCCATCAAAATGTTCACCGGCACGCTGCCCGAAACCAACCGCCTGCCCGCGGAAGTGATCACCGTAAAAGGCGATGAAAACCTCCACCTGCCGGAAAACAGGCTCATGAAAGAATTTATGAAGCGGCACAACCCGGACGCGGTATACACCGTGCTCGCCGGCGAGCCGGAAGCCGCCATCCTGCACCAGCTGGAAAAGGAAAACGGCTCTGCGCTGATCGTGCTGGGAGCTTACCGGCGCAACGCCGTCAGCCGCTGGTT
The DNA here is from genome assembly GCA_966250725.1 of uncultured Chitinophaga sp. GTDB lineage: Bacteria > Bacteroidota > Bacteroidia > Chitinophagales > Chitinophagaceae > Chitinophaga. Next base: position 5,133 of record CBINIO010000130.1, on the reverse strand, counting down.
CCGCAGCAGCATGGCGGACGTGATCCAGCAGCACCTGAAATGCCCGCTGTTCGTAGCGCACAATTAATACCGCATACCGGCCGGAAGCCTTAATTTTGTGTAAAATCCCCGCTATGCCCCTGCGTGAAGCCACTACAGACGATATTCCCGCCCTCCGGGCCGTGCGCGCGGCCGTGCGCGAAAACATCCTCCGCAATCCGTCGCTCGCCACACCGGAAGATTATACCCGTTACCTCACTACCGACGGCAAGGGCTGGCTGTTTGAGGAAGGCGGCGAGGTAAAAGGGTTTGCCATCGTGAACACCCGCGCGCACGAAGTATGGGCGCTGTTCGTTCGCCCGGAGGCAGAAGGCCGCGGCATCGGCCGCAAGCTGCACGATGCCCTGCTGGAATGGTATTTTGAATACTTTGAGGACACCCTTCGCATCGGTACCGCGCCGGGCACCAGGGCCGAAAAATTTTATCTCAAAAAAGGCTGGAAAAACCAGGGCATCCGCATGAACGGCGAGATCAGGTTCACCATGTCCATTACCGATTACGAAAAAATGTAGCCGCTTTACACGGCGGTGTCTATCTTCTGCTGCAAAAGCCCCATCACCAGCGCCACTTCGGCGGAGGTTTCCTCCAGCAGCGCGCGGACCTTGCGGGGCTCAAAGGTTTTCATATGATCGAATTCGAGGGCGAGACGGCCCAGCTCCCCCAATCCCGTGCTGGACGTGGTACCGCGCAGCTTGTGACCCATCGCGTTCAGTCCTTTCAGGTTCTTTTCTTTTGCGAACTGCTGCATGGCCTCCACCGATTTCTGCAATTCCGAACGGATCAGCGCCAGTATTTCCTTCCCGACGTTATCATCCCCTAAATAACCCTTCAGGATATTTTCGTCGAAGTGCCTGGACATATCTTTTTTTTCCACCCCGTTCTCTTCCTTTGGCGGCACGGCTTCCCCGGCCAGCCACCTCCGCATTTTCTCGAACAGCGAATTTTCCACGATGGGTTTGGTCAGGAAATCGTCCATGCCGGCGGCGATCGATTTTTCCCTTTCGCCGCTGATATTGCCGGCCGTGAGCGCGATGATGGGCACATGGTTTTGCCGGTCCATCGCCCTGATCCTGGCGGTGGCCTCGTAGCCGTTCAGCTCGGGTATCTGGATGTCCATGAGTATCATGTCGGGCATGCGGTGGCGGCAGATGTTCACCGCGTCAAGACCGTTGCCGGCCTCTATGATGGCGGCCTGCGGCATCAGCTTGTGAATGATCGTTTTGGTGAGCAGCATGTTCACCGTATTGTCTTCCACCACGAGAATGTTCACGGGCATTTCGCGGAGGCGCCGCGCGCTTTCGTCGTCGAGCGGCGGCAAGGGCGCGGCGGTTTCGGGCTCGGTGTTATGGTCCACCTGCAATTTGAGATAGAAATAAAATATGCTCCCCGAGCCGGGATAGCTGATCAGCTGCAGCCTGCTGCCCATCAGCGCCAGTATCTTGTTAGAAATGGCGAGCCCGATGCCGGTGCCGCCGTAACGTTTGGTGGTGGAAGCATCTTCCTGCGCGAACGCTTCGAATATCTTCTCCTGTTTGTCGGGTTGTATGCCGATGCCCGTATCGCGCACCTCGAACTTGAAAGTGACCTCATCGCTTTGCTGATCGGTGAGCGCGGCGATACGCAGCTTTACGGAACCTTTTTCGGTGAACTTGACCGCATTGCCCAAAAGGTTCACCAGCACCTGTTTCAGCCGGAGCGCATCGGCGAATATAAAACGCGGCAAGTCTTCCGGTATTTCCAGCGAGGTTTCCAGCCCTTTGGTCTTCGCCTGGAAAGCCACGATGTCCATCGCTTCGTGACCGGCCTCGTACAGGTCGAACCGCTCGACGTTCAGATCGAGCTTGCCGGCTTCTATCTTGGACAGGTCAAGTATGTCGTTGATGATGCTGAGCAGCACGTTGGCGGACTGGTGCACGATGGAAACGTATTGCCGCTGCGTATCGTCCAGCTGCGTCTTCATCACCAGGTCGGCAAACCCGATGATGCCGTTCAGCGGCGTGCGTATCTCGTGGCTCATATTGGCGAGGAATTCCGTTTTGGCGTTGCTCACCTGCTCCGCCTGCTGTTTGGCGGCGATGAGCGCCTGTTCCATCCGTTTCCGTTTGGTGATGTCCGTAGCGATACCGAGATAACCCACCGTGTTGTTCTTCGCATCCCGGATAACCGTCATTACCAGCGACACGACGCAGCGCGAGCCGTCTTTCTTTACGTATATCCATTCCCGTTGTTCCGATCCTTCTTTTTCGGTGCGGTACACAAAGGCGCGCAGCCCGGTGATCTCTTCCCCCGTTTCGCGCGACAGCTCGCGGGCGCGTTCTGCAATTTCGTTCTCGTCATGCACCACCGATGCGGGCTGCCTGCCGATCATTTCTTCGGCGGTGTAACCCAGCAGCCTTTCCGCGCCTTTGTTAAACAGCGTGATGATGCCGTTCCGGTCGGTGGCGATCATGCTTACTTCGGACGCGGCTTCCATCACGTCCTGCAGCATCCTGCGGGAGTTGGCTACCTCCAGCTGGGCGAGCTTTTTTTCGTTGATGTCCTGGTAAGAGCCGTAGAGGCGTTTGCACACGCCGCTCTCGAACTCGGCGTGGCCCTGCGTGCGCACCCATCGCTCTTCGCCCTGGCAGGTCACGATCTGCACTTCTTTGTCCCAGCCGCGGCCGGTGCGCATGGCGCGGTTGATGGCGCGTATGATGGCGTTCTGGCTTTTGCCTTTTTTAAAGAACCCGATGGCGGAACGGAGGTCCGGCTCAAAGTCGTCCGGCGCGCCGTGCAGCTCTTTGGTCACCTTGGTCCAGTATATTTTTTCTTTCGCGGTTTCGGCCACCCATCCGCCTACACGCGCCACCTGGTTGGTCTGTTCCAGCATTTCCTTGGTGCGGGCCAGGTCTTTGCCCAGCAGGTAACGGTCGGTGATGTCGATGGCGTTGGCGATAATATAGGGTTCTTCGTCGAGGCCTCTTTCGAGGTAATTGTTGTACATCCAGATGCGCCGTGAGCCGTTGCGGTGAATGGTGGTCATTTGACCGGAGGCGCGGCCTTTTTCGCGTATCTCCGCGAGGTATTGCTCAAACCCTTCCTGGTGGCCGGGCGGCACAATGTCGCGCAGGTTCATGCCTTTCATTTCCGCGGGCGTATAGCCGAGCAGCGCGGCGCCCGCGCCGTTCACGGAGAGGAAGTTGCCGTCCAGGTCGTGCATGCTCATAAGGCCCTGGCTGTGCTCGAAGAAGGCGCTCAGCCTTTGCTGGCTTTTTTCCAGCATGGCCTCCCGTTTGCGTTCTTCCGTAATGTCCCGCCCGATGGCGAAGATGAGACCGCTTTCGGGCTCGGGGTTCGCCACCCAGTGTATCGCGCGGAAACCGCCGTCTTTCACGAGAAAACGGCGTACGAAGTTCACCATGCCGCCGCCTTTTGCAAGATTGCTGAGGCTTTCCACGGACGATTGCCGGTCGTCGGGATGAACGAGGCTGATGACCGGCGTTTTCGGCACCTCTTCCTCGCTCCAGCCCAGCAGGCGCGTAAATGCGGGGTTGACGCGTTTGAAAAAACCGTCCAGCCCCGCTATGCAGATCATATCGTTGGAGAGTTCGAAAAGTTTCTCGAAGTGATGCAGCTCCTGCGTGCGCCGCCGCGCCGTAATAAGCGTAACGACGGTATCGGCGAGCAGCTTCAGCGACTGGCGTTGCTCCGGGCTGAGCCGGTTGGGCTTCCGGTCGCACACGCAAAGCGCGCCGAGCGCAAAGCCTTTGCTGTCTGTCAACGGGAAGCCGGCGTAAAAACGGATATGTTCTTCCGCCATCACGCCGCCCATATGCGATACCCGTTCGTCTTTGGAAACGTCTTTTATTTCCAGCAGCCCTGTTTGAAGGATCGTAAGCCGGCAGAAGGATTTTTCCCGCGGCATTTCGCACAGATCGAGTCCCGTGGCGCCTTTCACCCATACGTTCTTTTCACCGGCGAGCGTCACCAAGGCAATGGGCATGCCGCAAATGCGGGATGCAAGCTCCGTAAGTCTGTCGTATTCTTCTTCCCGGAAAGTGCCCAGGACGTGGTAGCTTTGCAGCGCGGCAAGCCGTTCTGTTTCATTCGGCGGATCAGGCGGTGTATTCATATACTGCTTTCCCCTCTAAGGATAATGGTTGTATACTTCGTAAAAGTAAAACAAAAAAAGAAAAGCGCCGTAGAAGAATCGACGGCGCTGGTACTAACGTATCTTATTGAAACACTAAAATTGCTTAGAATACAGCAAAGATCGGCCGTCGCCGCCTGCCGCGAACTGATCTGCATCAGTTTTTCGCATGATCCTCGTTAGGCGGGTACGGCTGTTTCCTGCATGGCCTCTTTCAGATAGCCGGAAGCGTAAGGCGACCGCAGCACCTGGTCCCGGAAGGCCGGTTTGCTCACTTCCGCCTCTACCGCCGCGGGATCGCCGAGATCGAGACGGGAGAACAGCGCGAAGAACTGCGGATCGGTTTGCAGCAGGTGCAGCAGCTCCATGGCCAGCGCTTCCGCTTCGGGCTTTGGCTCCGCGCTGCGGAACAGCTTGCGGCGCTTGAAGAAAGAGCCGATGGTTTCCACCACGCCAAACAACGTGCTTTCCGCGGAGGGCGATTGCGACAGCGTTTGCTCGTCCGCCACCGGCACCTGCAGCGCGTCGTAGGCTTTGAGGATGCCGTTGCCGTAATATTTCCGCCAGTCGGGGAACAGCTGTTCCTTTGCCGCGGCGGTGTACAGCGCATGGCGCACCGCTTCCACCTTCAGCCATTTGCGGCCTTCGTCGTAATAACCCTTTTGTTCCATTTCCTCCCGGTGAAAGGCGATGTACAAAGCCGCCGCGGCCGCTACCTGCGGCGTGGCGGAAGACGTGCCGCCGCCGCTTCGCAAAAACTTATGTTTGGTGGAAGCCCAGGGCGTGTTCGGCGTATAGGCGGCCAGCGCGCGCGTCATGCGGGAAGCCGGGCCCCAGGAGCCCTGCATGTACTGTGTGCTGATAGCGCGTTCGCTGCCGGGGGGCTGCAGAAAGTCCACGTCGTAGGGCTTGTGGTTGAACATGGCGCCGGTGGCGGCGATCACGCGTTCGAAAGCGGCGGGGTA
>CBINIO010000129.1:0-9787 GCA_966250725.1 uncultured Chitinophaga sp. | reverse complement strand
CCGGCGGTGACGGTGGCGCTTAACAGCTGTTCGAGCGATTTGTCCTGATCGCCATTCTGGGCAAACAAATACGCATTTGCTTCTGAAAATCCACAGTCGATATGAAACCGCGACACGTTGCTGCGTATCAGCAGTAAGGCTTCCTGCACGGCTTGCGCCACATCTTTTGCGGCGTCTTTCCCGAAGTTCTTTTCGATGGTTAAATACGGTGTGTCCAGCAGGGTGTTGATATGCGCGGTAGTGCCGCCCGTAGTGCCGAAGCACAGCTCCCGCGCTTCCAGCACGAGGCAGCGCTTGCCGCGCTCGGCCAGCAGCAGTGCGGTGCTGATGCCGGTAATGCCGCCTCCTGCAATGATCACGTCGTAATCCTGGTTGTCGCCGGCGGGCGCAGGCCGGTACGGGCCTTCGCCGATCTGCCAGAGGCTGGTGCACCGGCCGTCTCGCTGAAGCATAATCTTCCGTTTTGATTCACTGTTTGTTACCCAAAGCATATGCCCAAAAGAAAGATCGCCGGTGGATAAATTTACCTTTCCGCCGGATGGCCGATCGGTTTCTAAAACGTAACTTTACGCGAACGCCCCAAAAATTCCGGTTCAACCTTAATTCCGTTAATCCGATGCAACACCTCATCAGGCCGTATCTCGTCAGTTATTCATTGCTCTGTAGTCATGAGTACATCCGCCAGGCGCAGGATGCTTTAATCCCGCTTTCGCAGGAGCTGCTTTTTGCCGCCCGCACCGGCAACCCCGTAGCCGCGCAGCTGCAGGCGCTCGCCACCGTTGACCCGCAGGAGCTGCAGCAGCAGCTCGGCACGGACCGCCTGAAAATGACCTTCTGGATCAATGTGTACAATGCCGCCGCGCAGATCGCGCTGGCGCATGACAGCACCCTGTTCGGCGACAGGGCCGCATTTTTTTGCAACGACGTCATCACCGTGGCCGGCCAGCCGCTTTGTCTCGACGACATCGAGCACGGTATCCTGCGGCGTTCGGCGTTCAGGCTGCGCAGCGGCAGATTGCCGCCCCGCGCGTTCGAAAAAATGTGCAGGGTGGAGCGGCTCGACCCGCGGGTGCATTTCGCATTGAACTACGGTGCGCGCAGCTGCCCGGCCATCGAGTATTACGACGACGCCCGCATCGACGCGCAGCTGGACCTCGCCATGAAATGCCATCTCGAAGAAGCGGCGCGGCAAACGCCGGGCGCCATTTTCCTGCCTGCTTTCATGAACTGGTACCGCGCGGATTTCGGCGGCAAAAAAGGAATGCGCAGCATCCTGCAAAAGCTCGGCCTGCCGGAGCTTTGCGATATCCGCTTCCGGCGGTTCGACTGGAGCCTCTTCCCACAGAACTACCGGGAATAGCTTTTAGAAGAATTTTGGCCTGCCGGGCTTGTTTTCAGCAAAACAATGAACGATATTACAGCCCATCTTCATTCCTCCCGTTTAATAGCGGGCGATGTTCGCCGTTAAAAACGGGCGGTTTAAAAAAATGTAGCCGTTTTGTTGTACGCATTGCTGAAAATCTGGGCCAGGCTTGCTTTATGGCTCTACTGCGGGAAAATTACCTTTCGTTACGCCGGTGGCAATGCGCCCTGCATCCTGGCCTGCACGCATCCCAATTCTTTCCTTGACGCTATCGTGATGGGCGCGTACATGCCGCGCAGCCTGCACTTCCTCGCGCGCGGCGACGCGTTCCGCAAACCGCGCGTGGCCTCGCTGCTGAAGGCCATGCACATGATCCCCATTTTCAGGCTGAGCGAAGGAAAAGAAAACCTGCAGCGCAACGAAGAAACGTTCCGGCTTTCGCTGGACGTGCTGCGGCGGAACGGCTGCATCCTCATTTTTCCCGAAGGCATCTGCATCAATGAAAATAAAGTGCGGCCGCTCAAAAAAGGCACCGCGCGGCTGAGCTTCAGCGCCTGGGAAGACCCGGCGCTGAACGATCTCGTGATCCAGCCCGTTTCCATCAACTACAGCTCGTTCACAACCGCGCCGAAACATATCGAAGTAGTGTTCGGCGAGCAGATCAAAAAGGGGGATGCGGCTCATGTGAAGGAGCTGAACGACCTGCTGTACGGCCGCCTGGCTGCCGGCATGCACACACCCGCTTCGCGGAAAGGGCATTCGGTGTTGCTGGCGCTTCCAGCGCTGCTGGGGTATATCACGCAGCGGTGGTTTTATGTGATGTGGAGGAATTTTGCGGGGAAAAAAACAAGGAACACGGTATTCTACGACTCCGTGGTGTTTTGCCTGCTGATGCTGACCTATCCTGTATTCGTACTGGCGGTCACGTTATTGCTCGTATTATTGACAGGCCCATGGGGCTGGCTGGCGTTGCCGCTTTTGCCGTTCACCGCATGGGCCTGGAAGGAATATCGTTTATTTCACACGGCTGAGTGACAGCATGCGGATCATCCAGTCCGGCAGCGGTTTCTCCAGCGAACGTTTTTTCAGGTTCAGGTAAAGCCCCCATTTTTTGAACAGCGGCACTTTGTGCGTTTCCACCAGCTCTATCAGCGTACCGTCCGGATCTTCAATATAACAGAAGCGGCCCGCCGCGCTTTCCATCGCGAAGGAATCTTCGCTGTCGATGGAGAATTTATAACCATGCGCCAGCGCATGTTCTTTCAGCGCGCACATATTGATCACGTCAAAACACAGATGAATGAAGCCGCAGTCGCCCCAGAAACGGTTGTCGTAGATCTTCACCGGCTGCCTGTCCAGCGCCTGCACCAGCTCTATTTCAGCGGAGCCCAGCAGCTTGTTGAACGCGCCGATGCCGCCGGGATGCTTGCGCAGCAGTACTTTGCGGTAGGACGGCGTGGTTTCGTCGTAGATCATGTCGCGGATGCCGAGAATGTCGCGGTAGAATTTGACCGCCTTGTCCATATCCCTCACGCCGATCACCGCGCCGGACACGCCGCCGCATACGCCGCTGTTATTATGGAACCAGTGATGGCCGGGCACAAATTCGAAGTGGTTGTTGTTGGCGTCCGTTACAAGAAAACGCATATGGCCTTCCGCGTCTTTGTACGGCTCGCCCACCTGCAGGCCTTCGTATTGCAGCAGGTGTTTGCGCGCGGCGGAAAGGTCGCGGCATTTGATCTTGGCCGCATAAATGCCAAGGTCGCCGTATTGCGGTTTCTGCAGAGGCTCAGCCGGCTGCCTGTCCTGGAACTGCCAGATCTCGAAGCCGCCGCCGCCCTGCATGTTCAGGGAAAGCACCGCCCTGCGGCGGTATACGGTGCCGCCGGTGTAAGGCGTCATGAGGGCGGCCTCGGATGTATCGTCGAAAATGAGTACGTTCATACCGAAGTGGTCCTTATACCCTAACATGGATTCGCGCACGTTCTTCACGCCGATCCCGATTTGCTGTATTCCTGTAATGTATGCCATAGTAAAAGGATTATGCATTTTTCATACCCGCTTTCCGGGCAATGGTGTAATAAAGGGGGCTGATGTTTTTCCGTAACCACCAGAGCACTCTTTCGCTCCGCGCGATGATCACGTGTTTTTCTTTTCTTCTCATCGCCTTCAGTATCCTCGCGGCGCAGTCCGCCACGGGGATGCCGTTCGCCTGTCCTTCGTCCATCTGGTTATGCGCCGCGCCGTTTGCCGTAACGGCGCTGAGCGAAATGGGCGTGTTCACCCTTCCCGGGCTTACGATGGTAATATCAAAGCCGGGTATGGTGTGCTCCACCTGCAATGTTTCGAAATAGCCTTTCAGCGCGTGTTTTGAGGCGGCATAGGTGGTCCGCAGCGGGAAGCCCATCAGGCCGGCCATGCTGCTGATCACTACTACCTGCCCGCTTTTGCGCTGCCTGAAATGCGGCAGCAGCTGGCGGGTGAGCGTTACCGGCGCGAAAAAATTTATTTCCATCAGCCTGCGCTCCACGTCGGGCAGCGTGTCTTCCGCCAAAGCGCGCTGGGAAATACCTGCGCTGTTGACCAGGACGTCTACCTGCCCGAACGCTTCCAGCGCGGCGGCGGCCAGTTCGGGCGTCGCGTCTTTTTCAAGATCGGCCGGCAACAGTTTGCAGGGCGTTTCGCATTGCCGCTGCACCGCTTCCAGCGCCGCGGCGTTCCTCCCGGTAAGTACCAGCCGGGCCCCTTCGCGGGAAAGCTGCTTTGCCAGCTCGGCGCCAAGCCCTGAAGAGGCGCCCGTGATCCACACCACTTTGTCAGAAAAATAACCCATCATCGTTTTCTTTGCGTTTCGCCCCGCCGCATAATATGCGTGCAAACCTTTAACGAAACCCGATCTGGCAAATTGTGCCGTCCGGTCCCGGATTGCAGCATCTGGATGCGGCTGCCGTGCTAACGCAGGCATTAAATTGTATGTTTCGCAGGGTGCAGCGTGGCGCTTGTTCGTTTTAGTTCGCGTTATTCCTGGCGTTGGTATAGTTTTATGAGCGCCGGCATCCCCGCAAGCTGGTCGGTAAGTCCAGGTTATGCGTAGTTCACACTCCCCCTCTCAGTCGAACAGTTGTAGTCGATACAGGCTGAAGATAAGCAATTTTAAAAATCTTTTAATACCTTGATCGGATGAAAAGAATATTGTATTTCATGGCGGCCTGCCTGCTTTACGGGGGCACCGCTCCGGCGCAGATCAGCCCCGCCGCCATGCAGCAATGGAAAGACCGCAAATATTCGATGTTCATCCATTTCGGCGTGTATTCCAAACTGGGCGGGGTTTGGGAAGGAAAACCCGTGAGCCGCGGCCTCAGCGAGCAGATCAGGGCGCACGCCGCCGGCCTCTACAGCGACACCTACGAGCAGGTGGCCGCCACTTTCGACCCGGAAAACTGGAACGCCGACAGCATCGCCCTGCTCGCGAAGAACGCCGGCATGGGCTCCATCGTGATCACCTCCAAGCACCACGACGGCTTCGCCCTCTGGGATTGCGCCTATACCGCTTTCGACATCATGGACGCTTCGCCCTACAAAAGGGATATCCTCAAAGAGCTGTCCGAAGCCTGCAAACGCCACGGCATCGCTTTCGGGCTCTATTTTTCGCTGATAGACTGGCATTTTCCCGCGGCCATGCCCATTTCCGGGCATAATTCCGATTCCATCCCTCCGGATCATCATACTTATAATATGCGCCAGGTGACCGAATTGCTCACCAAATACGGCCCCGTATCGGAGCTTTGGTTCGATATGGGCAGCATGACCTTCGCGCAAAGCCGGGAAATGCGCGCGCTGGTGCACCGCCTTCAGCCCGATTGCCTGATCGGCAGCCGCATCGGCAACAATATGGGCGACTTCACGGTAATGGGCGACAACCAGGAGCCGGATTATATTATCGGCGTGCCCTGGCAAAGCCCGGCGTCGTTTTTCCATGAAACCTGGGGTTACCGCTCCTGGCAGGAAAGGGGAGATATAAAGAAAAAAGAAAGGGAAAAGCTCACCAGCCTCGTACGCGTGGCTTCCCGCGGCGGCAACTTCCTGCTGAACATCGGGCCGGAAGGCGACGGCAGCGTGGTGCCTTTTGAACGCGACGCGCTGCTGGCGATCGGCGGCTGGCTCAAAAAGAACGGCGAAGCCATTTACGGTACGCACCCCGATCCTTTCCACGTGCCTTTTGCATGGGGCAGCATCACCAGCCGGGAAAACAAACTCTACCTGCACGTGATGAACCCGCCGGGAAACAATACCATCCTGCTGCCCGGCCTGAAAGGCAAAGTGACGAAAGCCTACCGGCTGGAAGACAAGACCCCGCTGAAAACCGCCGCAGGCAAGGCCGGCCTGACTATACAGGTGCCCGCCGGGCTGGACGTAAGCCAGTGGTTCAAAGTGATCGTGCTGGAAATGCCGGGCGGATACAGCGTTCCGCCCGTAAACATCCGCCCGCTCGCAAAATCGGCCACCCTCGCGAACGGCAACGCTTTCAAATATTTCAGCAACGCCACCATCGATTACAACACGAGCTTCACCAGCACCATCAAAAACGCCTGGACGCTGCAACCCTCCGCCAGCGGCACTTTTAAGCCGGTGATCCGTTACACGGACGAAGAAAAGGGCCGCAAGATCAAATTGCAGCTGGGCGAAAGCACAAGTACGCTGACGCTGGACGGCGGCGAAGAGCACAAGCTGGATAACGATATCGCCGATACGAAATTCAGCGGCCTGTACCTGCTCGGCCCGCTGTACTCCGGTGTGGGCGGCACGCATGGCGATCTTCATAACATTGACCTTGCAAAACCCTGGCCCCGCGGCAAGGGCAAAACCTGGACGGAACACCTGGAATACCGCAACGGCACGCAATATTCACTGCCCGCCGGGCAGATGACGGCTTATTATGTATTGCAGGAGATCACCTCCCCGCGCGCGCAGCAGCTGTTGGTGAAAGTGACCGGCGGCGATGCGGTGATGGTGTTCCTCAACGGTAAAAACCTCTTCCTCCAGAACAATCCCTACAAAAGGGACAGCATCGTTCACTCCGTGCTGCTGCCGCTTTCCGAAGGAAAAAACCAGCTGGTGGTAAAGCTTTTTAATCACTTCAAAAAATCGCTTCCTTTTAATATCGATTACAACGTGCCGCAGGTATATTACAGCAAAACGCTGCCGCCGTTAAAAATGCAGAAGGGAAAATATTATCCCGTCAGCTGGCAGCTGGCCGAGCCGGTAACGCCGCATGATGAAATGGGGATGCCGAACCTGACGCTGGAGATAAAACGGTAAAGGAAATACAAAGGCCCTGCCACGCGGGGCCTTCTTGTATCGGGATATGTACGGGCAACCGCCGGAACGTTTTTCGCGTATCCATCCCAGTAACCATCACTTTATGAAGAAGCTCATTTTCCTCGCGGTGTTTTTCGCCGCCTGTTCATCCGGCAACAACGATAATCCCGGCCCCGGCGCGGTCACTTCAGGCACCTGGCGCGTCAGTCATTTTTCCGAGCGCGGCAGCGATGAAACCGGTGATTTCTCCGGCTACAGTTTTTCTTTTTCCGGCAACGGCAGCGCCACCGCCGCAAAGCCCGGCGGCACCCAAACGGGCGCCTGGTCGCTGAACAGCAGCGGCACGCGTTTTTCCATCGATTTTGGCGCAAAGACCGACGCCAACAAACCCCTCGGGGAACTGACGGACGACTGGAAAGTGATCTCCATTTCAGCCAGCGAGATCAAACTTACCGATGACAATGCCGGCAGCGAAGAGTTCCTGACGTTCGCAAAGAACTGATTATCAATAGTATATTTTTGACCAGAATTAGACAATTCAATGATTGTAACAACAATACCCATGTAATATTTTTCGTATCTTTGACGCTCTTAACAACCATTATTGAAAAACCATTTTTTTAAAGAGAGACATGAAGTGGATGAATTTACGCATTAGTAAAAAGAGATACATACTGCCTTTTATTGCCTTAACTTCCCTATTCAGCCTGAAAGTATCCTCTATCGGTAAGAAGAACAGCGGAATTGCGGCGCCCGTTGCAACGGCGGCTACGGCATTGTCTGCCGAAGCGGCTTTATACGACAACCTTTCGCTCGATTCGCTCGGCCTGTCGCGCGAGGCGTACCAGTACGCCATCCAGGGATATGACCGTTTGCTGAAAGCGGGCAAGCTGCGCAACGACGATATCCTGTCGATCGTGGATTTTAGTTTGCCCTCTACCAAAAAGCGCCTTTTTGTGATCGACCTGGAGTCCGGCAAATTATTGTTCAACTCGCTGGTAAGCCACGGCCGCAATTCCGGCAGGAACATGGCTACCGACTTTTCCAACGCGCCGGAAAGCTTTAAAAGCAGCCTCGGTTTTTATGTCACCGGTAAAACGTACCGCGGGCAGCACGGTTATTCGCTGCGGCTCGAGGGCGAGGAAGAAGGCATCAACAATAACGCCATGGAACGCGGCATCGTGATGCACGCGGCCAAATACGTGGACGAAAAGCTCGCGCGCCTGCAGGGTTACATCGGCAGAAGCCTCGGCTGTCCTGCCATACCGCCCGCGCTGCATAAAAAGATCATTTCGAAGATACAGAACGGCACCTGCCTGTTCATGTACAGTCCTGACGCAAAGTACCTGTCCAGGACGCGCATGTTCGAGCATGCGGTATAACGGTTCATAACGCCCGGATTGTCTTATTTTTGGTACATATCCCGGCATAATGAAGAAACGTTATTTATACTGCCTGCTTTTATTGCCATTACTGATAGCTGCCAGACAGCAAACGCCGGAAGCGTATATCCGCATCAACCAGCTCGGGTATCTGCCTTCCGGCGTTAAAGTTGCGGTATGGGGAAGTTTTTCGTCTTCCGCTATCACCGGGTTCCGGCTCATCGATTCCGCCAGCGGCAAAACGGTGTTCTCCGGCCCAGCGGGCGCCGCGTTTGGCGCCTATGGCCCTTTCCGGCAAACTTACCGGCTCGACTTTTCCGCGTATGCCGTACCCGGCACGTATTACCTGCAGGCGGGCGGCGCGGCTTCGCCGGTGTTCCGTATCGGGAAGGACGTGTACAAAGGCGCGGCGGATTTCTGTTTGCGTTACCTGCGTCAGCAGCGCTGCGGTTTTAATCCTTTTCTGAAAGATTCCTGTCATACCTTCGACGGCTACACGCTGTATGGCCCCATGCCCGACAGCACGCGGATCAACGCCATCGGCGGCTGGCACGACGCGAGCGATTACCTGCAATATTCCACCACGTCGGCTAACACCGTTTATCACCTGCTGGCCGCGTACCGCGACTTTCCGGAGGTATTCACCGACCATCACGACGCCAACGGCTTGCCCGGCGGCAACCATACCGCCGACGTGCTCGACGAAGCGCGCTGGGGTTTGGACTGGCTGATGCGCATGCACCCGAAGAACGACTGGCTGTTCAACCAGATCGCGGACGACCGCGACCACCGCGGGATGCGTATTCCCGCGCTGGATTCCTTTTATGGGAGAGGTTTTGAAAGACCGGTGTATTTCTGCTCCGGCGAGCCGCAGGTACAGGGCGTGAAGTATAAAAAGATGAACAAAAGCACGGGCGTGGCTTCCACCGCCGGGAAATTTTCCAGCGCCTTCGCGTTGGGTGTTTCGGTGATGGAAAAAACAGATCCCGCGTATGCGCGGCAGCTTCGCACAAAGGCCGGCACCGCGTATGCGCTCGGCGTGCAAAAGCCCGGCGTGCAGCAGACTGCTTCGGTGCTTTCACCCTACATCTACGCGGAAGACAACTGGACGGACGACATGGAGCTGGCCGCCGCGCGCATGTACGCGCTTACAAAAGATAAAAAATACCTCGCGGACGGCATGCGATACGCGGCCGGGGAAACCGTAACGCCATGGCTGGGCGCGGACACGGCCAGCCATTACCAATGGTATCCTTTTATCAATATCGGTCATTACGAACTCGCCCGCGAAACAAAAGCCCGCGATAAAAAGAAGCTGCTCGGCTATTACCGCGAAGGCATCGAAAAAGTTTGGCGCAAAGCGCGGACGAACGCATTTTACCGCGGCGTGCCGTTCATCTGGTGCAGCAATAATTTAACCACGGCGTTTGCGATCCAGTGTTACTGGTATGAAGCCTTGAGCGGGAAAAAAGATTTCGCCGCGCTGGCGCAGGCGAACGTGGACTGGCTTTTTGGCTGCAATCCCTGGGGCACGGCCATGGTGTACGGTTTGCCGCAGCATGGCGACACGCCCGTGGACCCGCATTCCGCGTTCACCCATTTAAAGAACTACCCGGTAGACGGCGGGCTGGTAGACGGCCCCGTGTATGGCAGCATTTACAACAGCCTCATCGGCATACGCCTCGCCGAGCCGGACGAATACGCGCCTTTCCAGAGCAGCCTG
>CBINIO010000128.1:0-9793 GCA_966250725.1 uncultured Chitinophaga sp. | reverse complement strand
GCGGAAGTAGCTCATTTGGTAGAGCACGACCTTGCCAAGGTCGGGGTGGCCGGTTCGAGCCCGGTCTTCCGCTCCATAATAAAGGTTCCAAACTGTCGCGAGGCGGTTTGGAATTTTTGTTTTAAGTTCTTTGTGAATGGGTTACATTTACAAGGCAGGATACCCGGGTGGTGGAACTGGTAGACACGCCGGACTTAAAATCCTGTGGGCTGCAAGGCCCGTACGGGTTCGACTCCCGTCCCGGGTACAATAAAAAGGTTGCTTAATGGCAATCTTTTTTTGTTTAAGCTATACCCCAAAAATACCAGGGAATTCAATTCAACAAACTGAAACCAACCAACCCGCATAATTATATCATTCATTAAAGAATTTGACGATTACCTCATGTTCAATACTTACAAATGTTCATGAATCATGAACATTTGTAAGTATTGAACGAGATGAAAGATCCTGAATTACAAAGGAAAACTATTTCTAATTTCGGTAAATTAACTGGCGGAAGGACAAAGGAAATGCTTTCTCCTAATCTTCAATTCCATACTATCGTGAGATGGAGGACGGAATAACTGATTCCGCTGATAAGCAGCTCAATTAATATTTAAGGGACAACCAACCGTCAGATTTCGCACATCCAGGATTGAATAGCGGTTCATCAATGCCTTTCCTTGGTATTGCGAAAAATCCGCCGGATTCGTATTTTAGAACATTATGATAAAATCACCCCTGCTCGTTTCAGTTATACTCTTATCGACATCTCTGGTATCCAATGCACAGCCTGCCGATAAAGGGCTAAAGGACTTTTACGCAAACTACTTCCCCGTCGGCGTAGCCATCTCGCCCCGCCATTTGCGGGACTCCGCCACCAGCTCCTTCATACTCAGGCATTTTAATAGCCTTACAGCCGAGAACGTGATGAAAATGCAGCCCATACATCCTGCAGAAGACCGGTATAACTGGAGGGGAGCCGATGCAATCGTTCAGTTTGCAACGGAAAACGGGTTGAAGGTCAGAGGCCATACCCTTTGCTGGCATAACCAGGCGCCAAAATGGATGTTTTACGATGCAGACGGGAAACTGGTAAGCAAAGACACCTTATTGAACAGATTACGCAAACACATCCACGAGGTAGTGGGCCGTTATAAAGGTAAAATCTATGCCTGGGACGTAGTTAATGAAGCCGTTTCCGACCGGCAGGATGAATTTCTTCGCAATTCCCTATGGTACCAGATTTGCGGGGAAGATTATATTGCCCGGGCATTCCGGTACGCGCATGAGGCTGACCCGGATGCCGTGCTGTTCTATAATGATTACAACACAGAATACCCGGGAAAAAGAGAGAAGGTGTTCCGCCTTGTTAAAAAGCTGCTCGATGCAAACGTACCGGTTCATGCCATCGGTCTGCAAGGCCACTGGTCGGTTACAGATCCATCAAGGGAACTGCTGACTTCTGCCATCGAACAATACGCATCGCTTGGAATCAAAATACAGGTCACCGAACTGGACGTATCAGTATTCGCCGACAATAAAATGCCGGAACAACGCCATCTGACACCGGAACAAGAGCAGCTGCAACAACAGCAATACACCATGCTCTTCGAGACATTCAGGAAATACCGTCAGGTGATCACCGGCATTACTTTCTGGAACGTTTCAGACTATTCGAGCTGGCTGGACAATTTCCCGGTGAGGGGCCGGAAAAACTATCCGCTGTTATTCGATGAAAAGCTTCAGCCTAAAAAAGCATACTGGAAGGTGACCGACTTTTGATACGTCAATGCGCTTGTTTAATTAAACAATCTCCGCTTGCCCGCTAGCTTCCGGCAATTCTTCAATCTCGGAAAGCTCTTTACCCTTTTGAGAAATTTTCACGTTCGACATGCCACTAGATTAAACAAAACCGGTTAAATGGATAAAATCACCTGCGCCCGGCTTTCCACCACAGCGAAAGATAGTTCGATAAGGATCCGGCAATTTAGAAATCTGCGATGCCAACGATCACCGCTTTAAATAATGAAGCGCCACACACCCCGATTCAAACCGTATGATATCCACCAGCTTCAGATCAAGCATTTTCTCAAGACTTCCCGCATCCAGCAGCCGCCTTCCCTTACCCACGATCACCGGGTGAATGACCAGTTTAAATTCGTCGATAAGGCCCGCTGCAATCAGCTCGGGGAGCATGCTTACGCTGTCCACCGAAATTTTTTTGCCGGGCTGCTGCTTCAGTTTGAGAAGCTCCGCCGCAGGGTTGCCGCGGATGATCCGCGTTTTTTCGTCGCCGGCCTCCAGTGACCGGGAAACCACTACCCTGTCGATGGCGCTGAACTTTTCGGCAAACCTGTTCTCCGCCGCCGAGCCGGATTGGTCCCGGGCAACGTCGCTCCAGTAGGGAAACATGAGCTGGTACATGACACGGCCGAAAAAGAGCAGGTCTACACCGTCCATCATCCCTGTAAAATAATCCAGCACTTCTTCGCTCGGATTAGAATTGGTGTGATCGCAGTAGCCGTCAATGCTGATGTTCATGCCGAATGTTACCGTTCTCATGTTTTTTGGTTTTAAGCCAAAAATAAGCGGGGACATTCAATATCCTGAGGGCATTCCGCGCCAAAAAGAAGGGCCTTTCGGGTCAATGTTCGCCGTCCGGAAGCAGGCACATCCCCCTTAAAACTCCTTATCCCCAAACTCACTGCTCGGCAGCTTCGACTTCCCGCTCAACCTGTTCAAATTAAAACTGAGATTGAGGAGGAACACATCCGTTTCATAAATATAATTCGTGGTGGTATAAAAATCCGGGCCGCTGGTGGTGATCCGCTGGCGCTGCGTCTGTTTCATCCCAAGATCCATGTTCTGCCATTGTAACGTGGCAGAAAAACGGCCGTCCAGGAAGGTCTTTTTTAAGGAAGTATTGGGTACGAGGAAACGCGAATCCTCGCCCTGCGCGGTAGGCCGGGCGGAGAGGTAGTTGACGTTCGCCTGCAGGCTCCATGAAGCACCCAGCTTGAAATTGGTGTTCGCATTGATGGAGTATACCCAGTTTTTATTGTTGACCGTCGAATTTACACCAAGGATATTCAGGTTGCCTTTGATCCTGTAATTGTAGATGTTGCCTCCGATGTACAGGCTCCACCATTTTGCCGGTTCGATATTCGTTCCGGCTTCAAGGCCGAATGTGCGCGCTGCTTCGGCGTTGGTGAACACGCGGTTTAAAATGGTGTCCGCATACACGCTGTTTACCCGCTGGATCGGGTTTTTGATGTGCTGGTAATATACGGTCACAAAAAACGACCCGTTCTTAAAATTGTGGATCGAGCCCAGCTCCGCCAGATCGATAAAGGACGGCAGCAGGTCGGGATCGCCCTGCTCCAGCGTTTCGGAATGCTCGCGCTCGGGCACGGGGTTCAGCTCAAAATTATGGGTGCGCTGGATCCTTTTGCTGTACCCTGCCTTTCCTTTCCATCCGTCGCTGAAGTTGTACAGCAGGCTTGCCGAAGGGAACAGGTTCGAGAGATTGAGCTTGTGGGGCTCGGGTTCGTAAGACAGTTCCACCGTCCGGGTTGCGTATTCGTAGCGCAGGCCCGCGACATATTCCAGCTTCTGCTGTTTTCCCGAATATTGTGTATACACGCCATTGATCTGGTTGGTGGTGGCGGCCGATCCCCTGAACCTGTCCGCATCGGGCTGGGAGGTGGCGGGTGTTACAAAGTAATCGAACCTGCCATGCTGCGTATCGTGCCTGAACTGGTAACCGCTTTCCAGCTTGCCTTTCCCGATATCTACCGAATAATCCAGCTTCAGCCTGTACCCGTCGATCGGGTTCTCGTACGGGTTGCGCACTTCCTGCAATAGCTGCGTGGTTTCAGGATAGGCGAGGTTCCTGTTCCAGGTATTGCCATACAGCCGGGCGCGCTCGAACAGGGCGGAAGCGGTGAGCGTGGACCTGTTCCTGAAACGCCGGGTGTAATCGAAATTGCCCAGGTAAAAATTGCCCTTCCGCGTTTGCAGGTTGGAATTAAAATAGGTGGTGCTGCGAACCTGCTCGCCGTCTGTGATATGCGAGGCGGTATTGTTGTAAAGGATATCCGCCAGCCGCGCCTGGTACCTTTTACCGATGAAAAGGCCCGCGGAGAACGTGTTGTTCGTATCCGCCGCAAAGGTCACCGAAGCCCTGCCGGCATAATTGTATTTGTCAAAACTTCTTTCGCCGTTCGAAGGAAAACGTGTAATGATGTCCGTGGCGAAATTCTTTGTATACACATCCCCTTCCCGGTAACCCGAATTATCGTTCCGTGTATAGTTGCCGCCAACGGAAATATCCCATTTATTCTTTTTAAAGTTGACGGTCAGATCGCCGCCAAAACGTTTCGGTTTTTCCTTGTTGCCGTGATCGGTGGTGCTGGGCAGCCCGGCCGTCGCATTGGCGGAAATGGTGATCCCGTCCGTGGCGCCTTTCCTGGTAACGATATTGATGATCCCCGCTTTGCCGTCGGGATCGTATTTTGCGGAAGGCGAAGTGATGAGCTCCACATTCTCGACGGCATTCGCGGGGAGCTGGCTTAACACCGTCTGGATGTCCGTGATCACCGGCTTTCCGTTGATCAGCACCAGGAAACCAGACGAACCGCGGACGCTGACGCCGCCTTCTCCGTCCACCGATACGGACGGCAGGTTTTTCAGTACGTCCACCGCGCTCCCGCCTTTGGCGGATTCGAACTGCCCCGCGCGAAAGGTCTGTTTATCGATCCTGTTGGACACGTTCGACTGCTCTCCTTTGACGTTCACCTGCCCGAGCATCGCGCTCCCGCGGGCAAGGGCGATCGTGCCCAGGCTCAGCTGCTGGCCTTGCGCCAAAGCGATGCCGCCGATAAACCGGGTCGTATACCCCATGTACAACACCCTGAGATAGTAGCTGCCGGGTTTTATTTTTTCCAGCGAAAAACCGCCCTTTGCGTTGGTGAGGGCGCCGGTAACCAGCGCGGAATCATTGGCCCTGAATATCGCCACGCTGGCGTATTCCAGCGGCTGGTCGCTCTTTTCGTCGTGAATGGCGCCGGTAATGGAAGTTTTTTGCCCAACAACTGCCTGGGCCGCCATCAGCAAAACGGGAAGGATAAAAGATCTAACGTTCATCTGGAGGATTATAAAATCACCGCAAAGATACCTGCCGGGCTTGCACCGCGATTGTAATATTAGCGGTAGTTATTGTACAATTACTGTTTCTGCAGCGCCAGCTCCCGGTACTTTCCGGGGGTCAGGTTGGTGTACAGTTTAAAGAATTTAACAAAGTGGGGAGCGTCGGAGAATTTGAGGACCAGCGCAATTTCCTTCACCGGCCTGTCCGTGGCGGAAAGCAGCATTTTGGCCTCCAGCAGCACGCGTTCGTTGATCACGGAAGAGGCCGTTTTGCCGGACGACCGTTTACAGGTCTCATTCAAGGTCCCGATAGTGGTGTTGAGCTTGCCGGCATAGAACTTTAGCTGTTTGTTGCCGAGGAAATTGTCGTTCACCAGGCGTTTGTACTGCTGGAAAAGCCTGTCCGAAAAATTCACGGCATCGTTTTTTGTGCCGGAAAGCATTTTCAGCTTCGCGATCAGCAGATGCAGGTATGCGCTGTACACCGGGTAAGCGGGCCCGGCGGTCTTATACTCCTCGTGCAGGTCGGAGAGCAGGCGGAACAACCGGGGCTGTTCGCCGAGGGGAATATGCGCGGGCAGGCTGAATAAAATATCGATGTCTTCCTTCAGCAGCAGCTCTTCCCGGAACAACAGTACGTATCCTTTCGGGATCGCAGAAAAGTTCCAGCAATGCGTCTGCCCCGGCCTGATGTAAAAAGCGGCGGGCGGCGTCACTTCAAAGCTGATATCGTCTATTTCATGGAAGCCGGAGCCCGCGTCCAGGAAGATGAATTCGTGATAGTCCGCATGGCGGTGAGGTTTGGTCGGCTTAATGACCGTTTTCATCATGCTGATCTTGAATACGCTCTCCGCGTCGATTTTTGATTTAACCGGGATCCCGTTCATCTCTTTTTCTAATTGTCATCAAGATAAGCATCCTGGCGGTGAGATTCAAACTAAAAAACGCGCGCAGCCTGATGCAAAAAAGCGGGAAAGCGTCATGCTTCTTTCCCGCTTTTTTATATTTTATCACATCGATCACATATCCGGGATATCCGGCTCTACCAGCTTCGCCAGTTTCTCCAGCGATTCCTGCCAGCCCAGGTAACACATTTCTACCGGTATGGCGGCGGGGATGCCTTCCTGCGTGATCTTTACTTCCGTGCCCGCCATGTTTTTCGTGAGCCGCACGGTCGTGACCATTTCGCCCGGCATATTGGGATCGTCAAACTGGTCGGTATACTGTAGGAATTCGTTCGGTTTCAGCTCCACGTATTTTCCGCCAAACGAATGACTGTTGCCGGTGCTAAAATTCTGGAACGACATTTTATAAGTGCCGCCCGGTTTCACGGTCATTTCGTGAACGGTGCAGGTAAAGCCGTACGGGGGCAGCCAGGTTGCCATCGCCGCGGCTTCGGTAAATGCGCGGTATAACTTTTCGGGAGACGTTTTAAGCACCCTGTGCAGTGAAACGGTGTTATTTGACATACAAGCATTTTTTTGTTCCCTACTCGTCTGGCTTTTCGGTGCCGCCCGTTTTTTCCAGTGGTCGCTGCTCCACCTCGTTGATCGTTTGCCTTACAAAAATGACATGAAAAATCGGTTTTGACGGAGGCCGCATACGACAATTAGGGGGTTATTTGCGACCGGCGGCCACATTTGTTCGTTCGTCAGGAACAGTTGTTGAATGTTTGTGTTTTTATTCTGAACATTTCACGACATCCCTGCGTTACTACCTCGACAGTGTATATGTTCCCATATCCGCTGGTGTATGACTATCTAAGGCTGGGGCCGGTATATTCCGGCCCCATCACTACCTCATACACGAAATAGCACGCAAAAACGCCCCGGTAAAAAATACCGGGGCGTCTCGGGTACAAACGATGTGTAATCAAGTGCTGTCAATAAAGACAAGTGGTTGCTCATGTCTGCTATCAGCATTCTTCATATAAGCGTAGAGCAGTTATGACGATCATGTTTTCCGCTACGAAATTACGCAAGTGAAAATTTACGTTTGTAATCATCCTCCGTCTCGTAATGTAGCAACTTCTGTTACACGCGGAACAAATACTTCCCGGGGAATAAATAGTGGAAATCCGGAAAACCTTTTTTGTGCTTTCAATGTTGAATAAACAATAACCCTCTCCGCCTCCCCGGCTGGCGAATTACGCTCATCACAAAACAGCACCGCGCCTTTTCCCGATGACCGGCGCCGGACACAAAACGTTTCCTTAAATCATAAAACTGCTTTGTTATGAGTAAGAACAAGACGCTGAACGCAATTTTCCTTTTCGTCCTGTGTTTTGCCGGGTACAATGCTTCGGCCCGACAAAAAAAAGATCATCCTAAAAAACCGAATATCATCATGCTGATTTCCGACGATACGGGCTGGGGCGACCTCGGCGTATACGGCGGCGGCGAGGGCCGGGGCATGGCTACGCCCAACCTGGACAGGATGGCAAGGGAAGGGATGCAGTTCTGGAATTTCTACGGACAGCCCAGCTGCACGCCGGGCAGGGCCGCGATGGTCACGGGGCGCATTCCCAACAGGAGCGGGATGACGACCGTTGCATTCCAGGGCCAGGGCGGCGGTCTTCCCGCGGCGGAATGGACGCTGGCCTCCGTGCTGAAAAAAGCGGACTACAAAACCTACTTCGCCGGCAAATGGCACCTGGGCGAAGCCGATTACGCCATGCCTATCGCGCATGGTTTTGATAAAATGGAAAGCGTCATACTGTATCACCTCAACGCATACACGTACGCGTTCCCTTCGTGGAACCCGGACATGTCGCCGGAAATGGCCGCCTTCTTTAAAAAGTCCACCCTGGGCATCCTCGAAGGCGAAGCCGGGGGAAAATTCCGTGAGGTTTCGCCGGTTACGGAAGAGAATATCGCGGAGCTGGATATGATGATGACGGACAAGGCGCTCAAACAGCTGGACGAATACGGTCGGGGGAAAAGCCCGTTTTTTATGTGCCTCAATTTCGGGAAGAACCACCAGCCCAACCTGCCGTCAAAACAGTTCGCGGGCAAGTCCGCGGCAAAAAGCAAATACGCGGATGCCGTAGTGGAAATGGATTACAACGTGGGCCGTATTATGGACAAGATCCGTGAGCTGAATATTGCAGAGAACACATTCGTGATCTACACCGTGGATAACGGCGCCTGGCAGGACGTGCATCCCGACGCCGGCTACACGCCGTTCAGGGGATCGAAAGGCACGGACCGGGAAGGCGGCAGCCGGGTACCGGCCATCGCCTGGTGGCCTGGCCAGATCGAGGCGGGGAGCCAGAACCATGACATCGTAGGCGGTCTTGATCTCATGGCTACCTTTGCGAGCTTTGCAGGCATCCAGCTGCCGGCTAACGACCGGGAAGGGAAACCTATTATCTTCGACAGCTTTGATATGTCGAACGTGCTGTTTAACGAAGGCCCCCCGCTGCGCGACCGCTGGTTCTATTTCACCGAAAACGAGCTTTCGCCCGGCGCGGTGAGGATCGGGAAATGGAAAGCGGTATTCAACACCCGCGGCGACAACGGCGCGCAGGCCGGCAGCGATATGCCGGGGCAGCAATTGGGCTGGCGCGGCAATGAAAAATACATCGCCACCGTTCCCGCCATTTACGATATCTGGCAGGACCCGCAGGAGCGGTACGACCTGTTCATGAACAGCTTTACGGAGAAGACCTGGACAATGGTGATCTTTAACAAAGCCGTGCAGGAACTCATGAACACCTATCTCAAATATCCTCCCCGCCCGCTGCAGAGCGAAAGTTACTCCGGCCCGATGGAGATCAACCGCTTCCGCACGCTGCAGGAAGCAAAACGTTTGATGCAGGAAAGAGGCATCAAGCTGCCGGATGACATCAAAAAATAAAAACAGCGCGGTACAAGGGCTGCGTAAAGCCTTTGTACCGCATTATATTACCTTATAGAGCTGCATCAATCTCGATAACGACACGGCGCTATTGATCTCCAGCTTCTCGAATATCCTTCTTTTGTAGGTGCTGCAGGTGGCGTATTCGATATTGAGCTGATCGCTGATCTCCGAAAGCGGCAGCCCTTTTTCCAGTAAAAGCGCGACCGTCATCTCACGGTCGGATAATTTCCCGAAAGGGTTTTCCGGTTTGGCTTCCGCGTCGCTGCGGAGCAGCAGGTCGCTAATATCAGCGGAAATATATTTTTTGCCGAGCAATACCTGCGTGATCGCATGCACGATCTCCTCGTCCGACGCGGATTTTTGCAGGTAGCCGCTGGCGCCCAGCTTCAGGCTGCGGGCGGCGTAGATCTCTCCGGAAGAGGCGGAGAATACCAGCACGGCGGCGTCCGGGTTTACCGTGCGCAGCCAGGGGATGGTGGTAGCCAGGTCCACGTCCGGCATGTTGATGTCCAGCAATATTACATGGAACTGATGCTGCTTTGCCAGCCTTGCCAGGTCGCGGCCGGTCTCGGCGTCATGTATGCTCTCCACCGGGAAATGTTCCATTATCAAATACTTGATGCCTGAACGTACGATGCCATGATCGTCCGCCAATAAAAACCGCCACATACGTTAAGATTTTTTTGTGAAGGAGCCCGTTTTTTTCACACCGGCCTCCTCTGTATTCTGGTGTATTTTAATTCCCCCGATCTGCACGATCGTACCTTTTTCATCACTGGACAAGATCGCGGCCTCCAGC